>JAJZYL010000087.1 GCA_021798095.1 archaeon
AAGGGTAGCCATTCTGAAGACCTCTTCAGCCCTAAGCACGCCTGCATCATTGGTCAGAAGCCTTTGTAATATAGAAGCCGTTTTCATTTCTTGGAAGAGGTCCATTCTGTTATTTTCCTTGACTCCATCCGAACCCAGTCCTATGTTGATCCCTGCCTGGATCATCCTGGCTACCGGGGCAATCCCAGAAGCAAGCTTCGCGTTGCTGGTCGGATTGTGCGAGATGCTCGCACCTGCTGAGCTGACTATCTCTATCTCTTGATCGGTCAACCAGACACAGTGTGCCAGTACGGTCCGTGGCCCGAGCAGGCCGTACTCCTTGAGCACCTCGATTGGCCCTTTTTTAAACCTGGTCCGTACGTTTTCAACGAAATCCTTCGTCTCAGATTCGTGCGTATGTATACGGACTGCCTTTTTTTGGGCAAATTCGCCGAACTTAGCTAGGGTTTCATCTGTACAATAGGTGGTGTGTTCAAACCCAAGCCAAACACTTGCGTTACCGGCGCCTGAAGAATACTTATTGACCAATCGTATATTTTCATCGGGATCTTCAAAGTAATCGTACTGTGGAAGGTCTGCACAATAGGGGGCCAGGTTGGTCCTTATCCCTATTTCGTTAGCTGCCTTTATCCCTTCCTCCACGAACCTGTACATGTCCAGTGAGTTGGTTATCCCTGCCCTGAGCATCTCCAAATATGAGAGCATATAATCTGCATGAGCGTCATCGGCAGTGAGGTATTTATGCGCCGGGTTGACATATGTTTCCAACCACGGGGTCAAAGGTAGATCTTCGGCAAGCCCTCTTACGGCCATAGGCCCTGAGTGCGTATGAAGGTTGATGAGCCCCGGAATAATGGCTGAGCCCTTTGCGTCGATTATTACATCAGCTCTTGATGCCCTGTATTCACCTGTAGGTTCACCCACATGCGTTATCTTATCACCCTCCACGAAGATAGAGGCGTCCAGACGCACCACTGCGCCACCACTGCCGCAGGTGAGTATATGACCGCCGTTAATGCATACCTTTTCCATATCTGCTTTCTCCATTATATGGATTTAAATTTATTGCGCTAGGGTTATATGCATAATCGAGACCGGGCAAAGGGCGTGGACTGAGGTTAAAGCTTATCTAAAAGAAGCATGAGGGCCTTCGCGTTGTTGTATTCTGCATCACTGGCCGCGTAAAGGAGCGTCACATTGCCCACCTTGCTCTCCTCCGTTATCTTGCTAAGCATGGGATTTTGGCCCCATTTAAGTTCCTTCTTGTACCTAGCCTGGAATTCATCCCATTTGGCTGGATCATGAGAAAACCATTTTCGAAGTTCATTGCTTGGTGCTATCTCCTTTAACCAGCCTTCGATATGTAAGTCCCCCTTCTTTATCCCCCTAGGCCATAGCCTGTCCACTAAATACCTCCTTCCGTCATCGGGGGTCGTCTTCTCATATACTCTCTTTATTTTAAGCATATAACAAATTATCCAAACATAATATTAAACTCTTTTGATAAAAACATCCATGTCCTTAATGGGTGCAACTGCAAAAAACAACTTTAAAAGGCCGCTGGTCATAAAAACGGCTATGAAGGAGCTGGTGGATACGATAATAAGGAACGCTGACGCACTGACAATGGATGAGGAAGCTAGGGTGCTCAAGCACGTCGATATAGCGATAAACAAAGGTTACATTAAGGACGTTGGAAATTTGAGGGATTATGAAGGAACGGAGGAACTTGACGCCACGGGTAAGGTGGCAATGCCCGGCTTTGTTGACGCTCATACACATCCATTTCAAATCCTTTTAAGGGGCTCACTCTCGTTAAGGGAGCTCGATGTTCATCCGATATGGCTAAAGGTATTGATACCTTTCGAAGCCGGAATGAGCGAAGAGGAGGGGACCTTGAGCGCACAACTGGCCTGTCTGAACATGATCCGAAAGGGAATAACCGCCTATGCAGATTCCGGTGGACCATATCCAGATACGCTCGGTCATATAACGGATCTGGCTGGCATTAGGGGAAGGATAACCTATTCCACCATGGATAAATCATCATTTGAAAGCTACTACCATGGGGCAGAAGAAAACAGGGCACTTGTCCATAAATGGGGCACTTCCGGTAGAGTACAGGGTTACTACTCGATAAGGGAAATAATGACTTCAAGCGATGAGCTTATTGAAAAGACCTTCAGGTATGCTGAAGAGGATGGTGCAAGGATACATTTGCACCTAGCCGAGGAGTTTTCCGAGGTGGAACACGCGCTCAACCGATGGGGGGAGAGGCCTGTCGAGCATTTATACAGAAGGGGTTTTCTAAGCAGCAGACTTATAGCTGCTCATTCAGCATTCCTGAGCGACTACGAAATTCGAATGTATGCAGAAACAGGGGTAAACCCCGTCCACTGCCCCACCATAAATATGACATATATGACCTTCCCAAAGGTACCCCAGATGCTCAACGTGGGCATAAACGTGGCCATTGGCTCAGATGGGGGGAGCTACCGGGGGCTCGATATGTTTACAGAAATAAATGTAGCGATGGCATCTCTTATAGGTAATTACGGTACTCCTTACTATGATTTTGGTTCACTACAGCTAGGATCCTTTTTGCGCATGGCTACAAGGAACGGCTACCTTGCTATCGGGGAGAACATGGCCGGCGAGATAAGGCCTGGTTATAAGGGAGATATAATACTGGTCGATACAAGAAAGGCACATCTTGTGCCACTTTACGATCCAGCATCACTGCCTCTGTTTGCCACGGGGAACGATATCAGCGACGTCATCGTAGATGGAAGGGTATTGATGAAGGGAGACCAAGTACTTACCATGGATGAAGAGGCGATCATAGAAAAGGCGAGGGAGATCGGCCCGCAGATCATGGAAAGATTTGGATGGCATACAAATTGAATATTACATTGACGACCCGCCTTCTGCGCTAACACATAAGGAGTTATAGTTACCAAAACTTAATGTTTAGCCCCTCGGAACTAAATGCGTTGGAGGGTTTCACTATCTACCGCGTCAACATCTACTTTGACAGGAGGATATGCAAGTACTGATGCTCGTTTAATTACACAATAATAGACAAGTTAACATGGGAAAACATTAAAAGAGTGAGGTCCGGCGGTGAATACGAGCTTTATACAAAGAATAAAGTAGGATTACCGATGACCTACCACGAACCCTGAGGAGCGCAAATACAATTCAAGATATGCATCCAATTAAAATTACATATCCTTGTTCCGACGGTTAGGGGTAATATGCTTATCATACAGAGGATCAGAATTTTCGTTGTGTCTACTAACGCTGTCCCAATGGGAATAAGTTAGGGTGGCAAGTGGTAGATCAGGGCCTGATTAAGGGCCACGGAAAGGCATGTCCGTGTAGCCTGCGTGAAGATTGGAACAACAGGTGAGGAGGATACGGTTTGGCCACCATTCGACTGTTCCAGGTGTTCATAGCCAGTGCCTTAATGCAGTCCTAACTGGTGAAGAGCGGCGGTCCTCATCAATTATATACAGTAGAGTTTATCTTGTTAATTAGGATCGTTCTTGTCACGCCATTGGCATATGTAATTTGAAACACCGCAGAGAGCTGAGGCACAATTCCCTCAAAACTGAGACCAAAGCTGACCGGCGAGCTGAATACTACCCTCACGCTGCCGTTCCAGCCTTCCGATGGCCTTAGCGGGAGTGGGGTAATCGGCAGCGATATGTCTGGTGAGCCATTCACACTAAGTGTAGCGCTCTTGATTGGGATCGTGCCCGAATTGTTAACGATGACGAAAAAGGACATGTCGGAGTGTACAGACGGCAGGCGGAGGTTCTCGTAAGCAATACGGACGTTCGAGTCCGTCCTGCCATTAAGCCCAGCCTATGTATAGTAGTAAACAAGCCCGCCTGCTACTATCATTATCGTAATCAGGGCTACGGCTGTTGCGGTCCACCTTCCCATCATATCAATTCCTCAGCGGTGCTTGCCCGAGATGATGTCGTTGAGCTAGTAGATGAAACCGGCACAGTTACATGAATTGTGTTCAGGCTAGTCAGATCGGTTCCGGCCACCTGTGTGTACGTAGATAAGGTCGAAGTCCGATCTTGCATGCCCTTAGGGGTGCCAAAGCCTTCAGAGTATTGATCAGATGTATTGGGAAAAGTTACGGTGGCCCCACTGCCCGCCATCGTGGACGGGGGAGCACCTGCACCGGCCGCAAAGCCCAAGTCGGTCGCGTAGCTTGAACTGTTCGCGTAATAGACATTGTTTATATAACTATTGCTGGCGAAGAACGAACCATATGCCAAGAATGCTGGATTTTTAGCCGTGACGTCTCCAGATGAGGGCTCGTTTATCTCCAGCCCGATGGATGGTGAAACGAATAGCTTATGTCCACTGACGGTCATCTGCAGAACGTCTCCGGTATCTCCTATGCTTATTTGGGCAATATTACCGACGCTTATTGTTTGATAGGTGCCGGAGCTTGTAAGACAATAGAATGCTACACCGTCAAAGCCGGCTAAGTATGTAATAGAGGAAGGCAGGACGCCGGCTCCGACTCCCAGTATGTACCACCAACCAGTAAAGCCTTTGAACGCGGTATAGTTAAGCTGGAGGAAAGCCATTGAACCGTTGACAGGGATTGTTACAAAACTGAAACCCTTCAAGATTATAGGAGGAGATAGAATCGCAGAGGTCGAACTGAACCGATAATTTATGGCAGGATGATAGGTGCCGCTCCTAGTTATATTTACTACTGCTTGCATCCATACGCCATTTATGCTCGCGCCGTAATATGTACCAGTGGCGGTTATTGGCACGTTAAGCAATATACCACCGTAGTTAATGGACGATGAGTTAAGAGACGTGGGTGTCCATTGAAATTGGTATGAGTTATAGCCGCTAGCGTTGCTGTAGCCGCCTATGGCCCAATCAACATCCGATGATGAGGACTGTAACTGTACTTGGTTAGGTGTATACAGCATTGCGTGAGCAGACCCTGCAATGGGAACCGCCATGAGCTCCATCGAAGTTGCAACCAAAAGGACTAGAATCTGTTGCATCGAGATGTCATATCACACCATAATGGATGATCCTCGTTGATCAAATCGATGCAAATCATCAATCGTGTTACATCATGTAGGTATTTACGTTTAACTGAAACGGTGCTGTGTCGAATATCTGACCATTTTGTAAAAATAATTTGTCATAGCAATACATCTGGTAAATAATCATTACTTATATCATGCCTGAAATCCGCAGATGGGGAAAGAAGTATGTAGATAAAAGGGA
>JAJZYL010000001.1 GCA_021798095.1 archaeon
TACCGCGGCTAATGGAAGTTTGATTCAGGAAGTGAAAATTCGGAGGGCGTTAATCAGACCCTGATGCTCATTATGTGCTTCTTTGCCTCCGATGATGAGCTCCAGCCTGATATCTTTACCCACTTATTAGGCTCCAGCTCCTTGTACTGTTCGAAGAAGTGAATTATCCTGTTCTTTACAGCCTCCGGTATATCGGCGGGCTCCATCATCTCTGAAAAGGTGGGGTCAACGCTGTCAATGGGTACCGCCACTATCTTCTTATCGACGCCGCGTTCATCCTCCATGTTTATCATGCCTATTGGCCTCACCTCCATATACGAGCCGGGTGATATGCGGGCGCTTCCCAGCACGATGATGTCTATTGGGTCTCCGTCCTCAGCCATGGTGCCAGGCACAAAACCGTAGTTAAACGGGTACACCATGGAGGTGAACAGTATCCTGTCAACTTTCATTATGTCGTTTTCCTTATCATATTCATACTTGACCGCCTCACCGGTTGGAATTTCTATGAACGCGTTTAATATATCGGGGGCCTGATTGCCTATTTTGAGCTTCATAAAAAGCGCACCTTACAACATACACTGCCACCATTTAAATCCTTTCCCTGCAGAATATATGAGAAGTGATAAATCGAAGAGCTAAATGCGGATGAACGCCGTCGGTTTAGGGACGAAGTATAGAATTCCAGGGGCGGGCCCGTTCATCTATTGACAATTTTGACAACAAGCTAGAAATCATAAGGTGCACTTGTAGTTTGTTTTTCACATAGGGTAGCTCTGGCGGGGAGTCTCATGTTCCCTGTTAAATAGCAACGCTTATGAAGCCCAACTGCAATTTCAGATAGAATTGGCTCCCAGATATGATATATCTCAGCTGGCTGTTGGGAATATGGGCAATTTCACATACCTCATCTCTTCAGGTGGAAAAGCGCTTGTAATAGACGCGAGCTTCGGTGGAAAGGAAGTATTAAAAATGTTGTCCGAACGCGGCCTTAGGCTTAGGTATATCCTTTCAACGCACAACCACTTCGATCACAATATGGACAACACATATCTCAGACTGGAGACTGGCGCAGAAGTCGTAGCTCACAAAACTTCACCGATAGGGAAGGATATTTCCATAGAGGATGGTGATGAAGTGAAGGTTGGCTCCATGACCATAGTAGCCTTGCATACCCCCGGCCATACCCCGGATTCCATATGTTATCGCCTTGAGGGGAATGTATTTACCGGTGATACCCTTTTCGTGGGAACGTGCGGGAGGGTCGACCTCCCTGGTGGAAACGCCGGCGAACTATTCCAAAGTATGAGAAGGCTCTGCAATCTTGAGAGATCGACCGTCGTATTTCCCGGGCACGATTATGGTGTCACAAAGACCTCTACAATCGGCAGGGAATGCACGTCCAACCCTGCAATGACCGCTCGCGATATTTCTGAATTCTTGGCATATATTAAAAGTTGAGCCCATTGTGGGAAAACCGAGCTGGGCTAACCTACTTACCATCATTATCTTCTATCAAACATCAAGGTTTATCATAAAAGCGAGCTGGAAGGGGGCTATTTAAATACTCAAAGAGTCAATGGTATAGCATGCTTTCAGCGTTCAGGCTCTACGATGTTAACCGTGTGTCGTTGAAACAGGAAACAAGTTCCCTGCTGGTCGACGAACCCGCAAGGGCAATAAACTTAAGGGAAGCCCACAGGCTTTAGCCGTGGGAGGATGTCACTAGCCCTCAAGTGGAGATGTGGGTTGAGCCGGGGTACCCTAGCCTGGTAGGGGGCAGGCCTTGAGAGCCTGTGGCCTTTTCTGGCCTCGTGGGTTCGAATCCCACTCCCGGCGCCTCAACTACTGGAACGCCCATCCCAGTTGTACCTTATGGATTGGAACCCATATGAATATATCACGATAAGCCGGTTATAGCTGGCGGTTTGATATCAATGAGGGGCATGTGTGGTCTACCCCTTATCTGCAAGTGATGGCCCTGCGACTTCCCCCGACTCAATGGAAAGGGTATCAGACAGATTTATCTATCGCTGAAAAGCTCTAATCTGATATGGGCGGCGTATTCTTCCCTTCCCCTCCAGAGGTGATAAACGAAATGCTCGCGATGGCCGGGGCCAATTCAACATCGGTGGTATACGATTTGGGTTCGGGCGATGGAAGCATTGTGATGGCCGCCGCCCGGGACTATAACGTCAGGAAGGCGGTGGGCATAGAAAGGGATGGAAGGTTATGTTCAATAGCTCGCGCGAGGGCCGCACGTTTTAATAACGTGGTTATAATAAACGCGGATTACGACGCGATAGAAATATCGGAGGCCAGCATAGTGACCGTCTACCAGGGGGCGAGCGAAAACTCAAGGCTCAGGCCAAAATTCCTAAGGGAGCTTCGAAATGGGTCCATGATAGTTTCCCACGAGTTCGGCATCCCCGGATGGCGCCCAACCCAGTTTCATATCATGAAGCACAACGGCCGCAGTTACCGCATCATGGTCTACGTCGTGGGTTCCCATACACCTTGACGCCGCCAATGGGCGCGGATTAAGTTGTATGCGATGAGCTGGTGAGTGCAGGCCCTGTTATGGGGATGGAGTATGTGCCCGCTCACTTGGTTACCGTCCTCTGGAAGAGGGGCAGCGCTATGGCGAATACCACCACCGTAAATATCAGGAGTATGTACACGTCACCTGAAATAGCGGAGAATGGGGCGTTGAGCAGCATGACGGACCTGAATGCCGATATGACGTACGTGAGCGGCAGGATGTCCGATATTATCCTAAGCCATGACGGCAGCTGGATTACCGGGTACAGGGCACCGCTTAGGAATATCATGGGGAACTGGATCATCATCATGATCAGCTGCGCGGACTCCTGATCCGATACAAATGACGTCGCTATTATGCCCATCCCGGTGAACGCCAGTATCCCCAGCGTCAGGACCAGGGCCATTAGCAATATGCTCCCGTATATATGAACGCCGAACAGTATCATGGCCAGTATAAACACCAGTACGCCGCTGGCCAGCCCCCTGACGACCTGGGCGAAGCCCTTGCCCAGTATTATTGAAAGCCTTGAAATGGGGGTCATAAGGAGCCCATCCAGCGTGCCCAGCTCCTTTTCCCTGGAGAAGGTCATGGCCAGCCCTGACAGCCCGGCAAGGATGGTCGTCATGGCTATCAGCCCAGGCGCAAGAAATTCGATCGTGTTGGATGTCTGGGGGATGAGCCCCTGATATATAGGGGTGATCGGAGATGATGAGGCGCTTGCCAGGGTCGCGGACAGCCTTAATGATGAAAATATCTGGGTCAGCTCGCCCTGGATCGCCGCATCCAGCGACGGGTTTGCCTGATCTATTATGACCTGGACGGTGGCCGTTCCGCTGCTCTGGAGCTGCTGGCCTAGCCCCTGATGGAATATGATTATGGCGTATACGTTCCCGCTCATGAGCTGGTTCTGGGCGGAGCTCAGGCTGCCCATGGAGATCACGTTGAACAGGCCCGACGATTGCGCCGAACTGATAAATTGGGACACTATGTTCAATCCGGCCTGTGACTGGTCCTGATTGACGACCGCTATCGATATGTGGGTTATCGAACCTGTTGATGGAAACATATACCCGAACAGCACTATCAGTATTATGGGGAGGAGGATCATGGTGACCAGCCTCGCCCTTATCCTCATGAATTCAGTCAGGTCCTTCTTCATTATTATGTAAATATCATAAAATATATTGTTAGCCATATCACCATCCCCTGCGCTTTAGCCTGCTCGATACTTCATCCCTTAGCTCCCTCCCAGTGAGCTTTAAAAATAGATCCTCTATCGTGGCCACATCCTGACTCCTTTTCAGGTCTGCTGTCCTTCCAACCGCCAGCACACCGCCCCTGTCCATGATGGCCAGCTCATCCATAAGCTCTTCGGCCTCATGCATGTCGTGTGTAGTGACCAGGACCGTGAGGTTCCTTTCCTTGAGCCTCTTGACGTAGTCCCGCACCCATCTGACGCTCTGAGGATCGAGCCCGTTCGTCGGCTCGTCTAGGATGATCACCTTGGGGTCGTGTATAAGCGCCCGTACCAGATTTATGCGCTGCCTCATGCCGGTCGAGTAGGTGCCCACCGGCCTATCCTTAACGCTGGTCAGCTTGACCTCTTCGATCAGGGCTTCAGCCTTCTCCCTGAGGGGCTTCCCCCTGATCCCGTACAGCCTGCCGAAGAATTCGAGGTTTTCTATGGCCGTCAGGGTGGGATACAGGAGCAGCTTTTCCTGGACTACCCCTATCGTCTTCCTTACTTCGTTCGTATCATTTGCTATATCGAACCCTTCGATGCTACCGTGCCCGGAGGTCGGGCGCAGGACCGTGCATATCATGCGGAGGAATGTGCTCTTTCCTGCACCGTTTGGCCCCAATAGCCCGAATATGGTCCCCTTGGTTACCTTGAGCGAGACCCCGTTTACGGCCACCAGACCATTAAAGGTCTTTGTGAGGTTCTCTGTAACTATGCTCATCGTCTACGCCTTAATACGAGGATTATGATCACCGCAAGGAGTATGGCCACAAGCGCTATGACTATCCAGCCGAAATCGTAGATCCACGAAATGAAGATGGTGTAGATCCCCTGGTGCACCTGAAAGCTGATCGGGATCTCCTGCGTAAACTGGTTCCCGGGGGCGTTGCTCTGGAACCACGTCACCACGAGGGTCCCATAATAGGTGCCCGGCGGGGCGCTTGATGAGACCGCAATGGAAAAGGTCGCGACGTTGGAGGCCGCGTTCTGCATGTCGCCAAGGTAATCCACGGTTGTACCCGACAGTTCGTTGGGTAGAAGGAGCTCAGCCTGGGCCGACTTCGCGGTTATATTCCCGAGATTTTGTATCAATAGAGCAAACTTGGTATTGGATGCCCCCTGTGACAGATAGGCGTTGTTGTAATACGTTGCAGAAAAGTTGGCCTGGCTATTAACCTCCAGGGGCATCATATAAGTGTAGTTCTCTCCGTCGTAATACACGTACACCGGAACCTTAAATGAAAGGGGGCTTGAAGCTGCGCTCGATACGTCAACGTAGAACGTGGTTGGTATGGGTTCCCCTGGGGGCATGCTGCCTATCTCCATGCTGGTGGACCCTGGATAAGCGGTCTCGATTGGTGACTGGGCTCCGAGGGAAACCTGCACGTTATTGGCCGTTATGTTCCCGCTGTTCATCAGGTCTATGGATATGGGCACGTTCTGATTCCCGGGGAACATGCCCGGTTGCCCAACTCCATAACCCTGTACTATTACATCCGCGGCACCAGAGACGGGGACACTTACTATCTGAGATGACACCATTCCGTTGTTGTACCTTATGGAGACATTAAGCGGGTATAACCCGGTCGTTGTGTTTGCATTTATGCTTAGCGTGAATTGTGCTGGCACGACGCTGCCGGCCGGCACCACGCCCAGATATGCCGTCTCGCTGGGCGAGCTATAATAGAATGGGGCCGATGGATATATAATAACGGATGAATTAAATGCCGTGTTGTCGCCCAGGTTCTGAACGGTTAAGACCAAGTTCCCGTTCCTAAGGCCAGAGCTGGCCAGTGAAGGCGCGGCCGGACTGCCCCAGTAAGCGTTCTGAGCTCGCAGGTCGGCATATGTGGAAACTGGCATCTGCAGGTTCGCGGTGAACGTGTAATTTACGCCTGAAAGGGTGTAGTTCACCGTCGCCGGCACCACATATACTCCATCGGAGCTATTAGCGGCGACGTTCAGATAAAACATCACCGGCTGCGAACCTGTGGGTGAAATAAATGATGCGTTCGCGGTCACCCTAGTGACTCCATCTTCCATCACCCCTCTGATTGGAGAGGAAAAGGGATAGCTGAGGTTGAGAGTTACAAAGACGTTCGTTATGCTGGCGGTGTTGGGGTTAGCTATGTATACGGAAAAAGGCGCGTTTGTAGAACCAGGTTCCACAGAGATGGGCGATGACTGAGAACCCCAGGTTGATCCAGCTACGTACACCGTGTTCGACGAAGCGTAAACGGCGGGCGCAAAAAGTGCGCTCCCCATCAGGATTACCATCATCAAAATCAAGCTTGCAAGACCATATCGGCTCATATCTAGATCGAAAGGCCGTT
This sequence comes from archaeon, assembly GCA_021798095.1. Lineage (GTDB taxonomy): Archaea > Thermoproteota > Nitrososphaeria > Conexivisphaerales > UBA164 > JAJZYL01. The sequence continues at coordinate 6,119 of JAJZYL010000001.1, forward strand.
TTTGGATACCTATTTAAATATATTGATACGAATGTCATGTTCTCCTCTTCAAGATGCAATCTAGCTATTTCATATCGAGTATTTTGACCGGCCATCATCCAGCAGCAATAAAATCTTCCCATGGTTAAGGCGCGTGGGATCCCCTCAGGTCTATCCCCACGGTGGTCGGCAAGCAGGGAAAATGGGGCGCATCAGTGGCGTTCATGCCAGTTCAAGCGCAAGGGAAGCTGCCATCTAGTCAACGCTGACCTGAAGCCCAGTCTTACCAAGGTCATAAAAACTCGGGCGTTGTGAACCAGCTTCCTATCAGGAACGGGTCCCTGATCAACCTGGGGATACCGGCCACGTGTGTCGTGGTTATGAGGCCACGCCGGCCCGCCCCAGTTCTGGGAAGCTGCAGGGCCAGGGCTGCAGCCACAGGCGGTTTATCCCGGGCTGGACCCCGTCCCTAAGCTGTTGATGACCCTTGAACCCTGTGTTTTATGGAGGCCTGCGCTGCAGCCAACCGTGCAACCGGAACCCTGTATGGTGAACAGCTTACATAATCCACTTCGGTTTCATTCAGGAATTCAATGGACTTCGGATCCCCTCCGTGTTCCCCGCATATGCCCACCTTCAGGCCCGGCCTGGACTTCTTGCCCTCCGTTGCGCCTATCTTTATAAGCCGCCCTACACCACCAACGTCGATCGTTTCAAATGGATTAAACGGAAGTATCTTGTTCTCCACATAAAATGGTATGAATTTCGCTTCTACATCGTCCCTGCTGAAAGCAAATGTCGCCTGAGTTAGGTCATTGGTTCCAAAGGAGAAGAAGTCGGCGTACTTTGCGATATCGCTGGCCGTTAATGCCGCGCGCGGAGTCTCTATCATTGTGCCGACCTTGTACTTGACATCGACCTTAAACTTGGCCCTGGCCTCATTGGCCTTCCTTTCGACTATTTCGCGTGCCTTTCTGAACTCCTCGGCTTCTGCGACCTGAGAAATCATTATCTCGATCTCAGCGGTAGCTCCATCCTCCTTAAGGAGCTCGGCCGCCGCGTCAAATATCGCGCTGATCTGCATCTCATAGATTTCAGGGTACATCAGGGACAGCCTTACGCCCCTCTGGCCCATCATTGGATTGTATTCCTTTAACTCCATCACCCGCTTTAACACCTTTTCATCGCTTTCCAGCTGCCTGTTATCCCTTCCGGTGACCCTCAATTCAGCTACCTTGGGCAGTATCTCCTCCAGCTTCGGCAGAAATTCGTGTAAGGGGAAATCCAGCAGCCTGACAGTAACCGGTAACCCCTTCATTATTCTGAATATCTGTTTGAAATCGCTTTTTTGCATGGGCTCTATCTGATCCAGGAACTTCTTCCTTTCCTCTACGGTGCCTGCCAGTATCATCTTCTGGACTATCTCCAGCCTTTCCGGCGCGTTGAACATCCTTTCCGTCCTGACCAATCCTATGCCGGCGGCTCCGTTTTCCCTAGCCTTCGCTGCCATCTCCGGCGTGTCCGCGTTTGCCCTTACCCCCAGACGTCTAAGGCCATCGGCCCATCCCAGTATGGTGCTGACTTCACCGGAGATCGTAGGCTCGACAAGCGGTACCTCACCGACGTATACGGATCCGGATCCCCCGTCTATGGTTATTATATCCCCCCTCCTGACCGTTTGATTTCCTGCCCTGAAGACGCCTTCGCTCATCTCTATCTTCATGCCTTCGGCGCCCACTATGCAGGGCTTGCCCATTCCCCTTGTGACAACAGCTGCATGGCTGGTCATACCTCCCCTGCTGGTTAAAACCCCGTCTGCGGCCGCTATCCCCGCTATATCCTCAGGTGTGGTTTCTGGTCTCACAAGTATTATCTTTTCCTTGTTTTCCCTTGCGTTGCGGGCCTCATCTACTGTGAATACAACCTTACCTACGGCGGCCCCTGGTGACGCCGGCAGCCCATTGACCAGCGGAGTCACCTTGGCATTTGAGTCGATCTGCTTGTAGAGTAAGCGTTGAAGCTGATCCGGCTCCACCCTTAGCACCGCCTCCTCCTTTGAAATCAACCCTTCCTTTACCATGTCGGTGGCTATCTTGACCGCTGCATTGGCCGTCCTCTTGGCTGTCCTGGTCTGTAACATGTAGAGCTTGCCTCCCTCTACTGTGAACTCGATGTCCTGCATATCCTTGAAGTGTGTTTCCAGCTTCTGTGCGATGTTTTCCAGCGTAGAGTATGCATCAGGCAACATCTCCTTTAGTTTGCTCACCGGCAGCGGCGTCCTTATCCCCGCTACCACATCTTCACCCTGTGCCTTCATTAGAAATTCCCCGTAGAACTTCCTCTCACCGCTTGAGGGGTCCCTTGTAAACGCGACGCCGGTCCCGGACCTGTCATCGAGGTTTCCATAGACCATCATCACTATGTTTACTGCGGTGCCAAGTTCATCGGAGATTTTGTATATTTTACGGTATTCGATGGCCCTCTGAGTCCACCACGAATTGAACACCGCGCCCACGGCCATTAGCAGTTGCTCTATGGGGGCCTGTGGAAGGTCTTTCCCGGTCCTCTCCTTGATAAGCGCTTTGTACCTCTTGACAACTTCAATCCAGCCGTCAACCTTTACGTCGAGATCGCTCTCGGCACCCACTTCCTGCTTTACCCTTTCCAGTATCTTATCAAACTCTTCACCTGGAATGCCCATGACTATCTTTCCAAACAGCTGAACAAATCGCCTGTAAGTGTCATAGGCAAACCTCCTATCCCCGGTCTTCGTGGCAAGCGCTTCAACTATTTTGTCATTTATCCCCAGGTTCAACACCGTGTCCATCATGCCTGGCATTGAAAATGGCGCGCCAGACCTTACAGACACAAGGAGCGGGCTGTTTGGATCATCAAACCTCTTCCCAACCTTCTTCTGAAGCTCGTTTAAATGAGCCAGGATGGATTCCTTCAGTTCAGGCCAGATCTGCTTATCATTCTTAAAGAACTCGTTACACATTTTCGTCGTTATGACTATGCCTGGAGGTACAGGGAGGCCCAGCTTTGTCATTTCAACAAGTCCATAACCCTTCCCTCCCAGATCGTATTTCGTCATATCAGTCCTAGCAGCCTCTTCAAATGAGTAAACTTCTACAACCAATCAAGCCACCTGACAGGGGGTAGGAGGAACTCGATTTAACCTTTACGAATTCCTATACAGGAATCCGGCATTAAGTGGAGATGCCCTGTTAACTACCCACGGCTAAGGCGTACGGACTCCCCTACGGATCACTTTCTGATTCATAAAAAACACTGATCGGAAAGCACCATTCAACATATAAAAAAGGAATGGGCCGGCCAGGATTCGAACCTGGGACTTTCGCCGTGTAAGGGCGACGTCCTAAACCGGGCTAGACGACCGACCCATGGACGATCACCATACATAGGAATTTTAGCGGCCGTCTATAAGCGAACCTAACATTTGGGCGATTAGTAACGGTAGGCTGAACAAGTCGGCCCTTACGGGCCTTCCTGCGTACACCTCCGTCCTATCAACGCCATCTTCTATGGCAGCCCTACTCCTTAATGCGTTCCAATCCTTGCGAATTGAAATACATAAAGGAACGCTGGCTCTTTTTAAGAAAGGCTTCCCCCTTAGATGCTTTCAGGGGTTATCCTCAACAGCTTAGCTACCCGGCGTCCCCCTGTCGGAGGATCGGTATACCAGAGGCTGCCTTGCCCTGTTCCTCTCGTACTAGGGGCAAGTTCCTTTCAGCCAGCGCACACTTCCATCAGGTAGAGTCCGACCTGTCTCGCGACGGTCTAAACCCAGCTCACGTTCCCCTTTAATAGGCGAGCAGCCTCACCCTTGGCCTCTGCTGCAGGACCAGGATGGGAAGAGCCGACATCGAGGTACCAAACCGCGGGGTCGATTAGAGCTCTCGCCCGCGACGAGCCTGTTATCCCTGGGGTAACTTTTCTGTCGTCACCAGCCCCCAACAGTGGGGACATGATGGTTCGCTAGGCCCGGCTTTCGCCTCTGAACCCGACGCGTTTAGGGGTTCAGTCAGGCCGGCTTATGGCCTTGCCCTCAACAACGGGTTTCTGACCCGTCTGAGCCGACCTTTGGGCCCCCTCGATATCTTTTCGAGGGGGTGCCGCCCCAGCCGAACTGCCCACCTGCAGTTGTCCCAAGGCTCACACCTCGGTAAGTAACACAGATACAATAGGCTGGTGTTACAATTTCGCCTTCATCGCACCCGGAGGCACGACTTCAGCGGCTCCCAACTACGCTCTGCGATCATATCCGTATTACAACTACAAGCTACAGTAAAGCTCCACAGGGTCTTCTCTCCCCGATGGAAGACGATGGACTGTTCGTCCACCTTACGTGGGTTCACCGGATTGCAGGCGGGGACAGCGGGGCCCTTGTTGATCCATTCATGCACGTCGGAACTCACCCGACAAGGCATTTGGCTACCTTAAGAGAGTCAGAGTTACTCCCGGCGTTAAGCGGCCCTTAGCCCGGTTGAACCCGGGTTTTAGGTACCGCCACTGGCCAGGATTCAGCGGCTGTACGTATCCTTACGGACTAGCAGCCACCTGTGTTTTTATTAAACAGTCAGGACCCCCTTGTTACTGCGACCTGCCGCCCCAGCTTTAAACTAAGGCTGCAGGCACCATTTGTACCTAAGTTACATGGCTAATTTGCCGAGTTCCCTCGCCTACGTTATTTCCGATACACCTTAGGCTTCTCACCCAGGCCACCTGTGTCGGTTCTTGGTACGAACTCTAGCTCACATCCTCACCCTTCCTTTCATTGTCCCTCAGAATTGAGAAAACCAGCCTAACGGCCGGCCATTCCTTCCTCGGACGGGTTCTCGTCATTATGACACTCCCCCTACCTTGGAAAGTTAGACAGGGCGACGGCCCTGTTCTCCCTATCTCAAGGATGAAAAGTGAGTGCCTCCTTGCGGAGGATGAGCCAGAGGCACCGGAATATTAACCGGTTTCCCCTTCGCATATCCCCGTTAGGGTAGTGCTTAGGATCGGCTAACTCCTGGCTGACGACGCGTTGCCAGGAAAACCTTGGCCATTCGGTGACTAGGATTTTCACCTAGCTATGCTGTTACTACCACCAGGATCTGCACTGGAGACCGGTCCACAGGACCTCACGACCCTGCTTCTGCCCAATCTCCACGCCTGCCTACCGCCCATGTCCTTAAGACATGACCCAACGTATCGGCAATTGGCTTTAGCCCCGTCCATTTTCAGGGCCCCTCTGCTCGACAGGTGAGCTGTTACGCACTCATTAAAGGATGGCCGCTTCTGAGCCTACCTTCCTGCTGTCTTTGCAAAAGGACACCTTTTAGCTTGACACTTAGCCAATATTTAGGGGCCTTAACGCTGGTCTGGGTTAATCCCCTCTCGGTTATGGGGCTTACCCCCATAAACCCGCCTCCAGGCTTCTTCCGCGTTAACACATTCGGAGTTCGAAAAAAAGGCGGACCCTTTCGGATCCTTTCCTTCTCATCGGTGCTCTACCGCGTTAACCACGTCCACCTAGGCCGGGCTAGGATCCGCTTCGGCAGGAACTAGCCAACACCGAGCTAGATTAGTTTTTGGCCCCTTGTCCCAGGTCTACGGAGGGAATTGCACGTCACCACCCGTTCGGGCTTCTACCTGGGTTTCCCCAGGCTTCGCCCTGCCCAGGTCAAGATCGCTCGGTTTCTAGTCTTACCCCCATGGCTCAGGCCTTTTACGACCCTTCTCCTTACCCTTGCGGGCTGCGAGAATTCGGTTTCCCTTCGCCTCCGGGCGTCAACCCTTAGACTCGCCATGAAAGTAAACTCCCTGGCCCGTGTTTCTAGACGGAACACATTACCCTGGTGCTTGTCGGAGGGCTCATCCATCCTTGCGGACGATCAAGCCCCCCTTTTACTCCTTTCAAGCAATGTTCGTCTTTAACCGTTTGGTTTCAGGCACTTTTCACCCCCCTTCCGGGGTACTTTTCAGCTTTCCCTCGCGGTACTGGTTCGCTATCGGTCTTAGGAGGTATTTAGCCTTGGAGACTGCTTTTCCCCATCTTCCCTAGCCACTGCCAAGGCCAGGTACTCTTCAAGCAGCAATCACCACCACGTTTACGTCTACGGGACTTTCACCCTCTAAGGTAAGCCTTTCCAGGCTACTTCAACTTATAATGATGGTGATTAAACGCTACCAGAACACTACATCCCCACCATATTACTATGGAGGGTTCGGTTTGGGCTGTGCCCCTTTTGTTCGCCACTACTCAGGGCATCTCGTGTTGATTTCTCTTCCTCGTCCTACTCAGATGTTTCCTTTCGAACGGTTCGCGAACTCGCCATTAATACGAGTTCATTGAGATTTTATCTCAATGGGATGTCCCATTCGGAAATCCTCGGATCAAAGGTTGCCTGCACCTACCCGAGGCTTATCGCAGCTTGCCACGTCCTTCATCGCCCCCTAAGCCAAGCCATCCACCAAACGGCGTCTTCCATTAGGAACTTATAGACGACTTTCACTATTCCTATGCATGGCGATCATCGTAGGATCTACCTACTTCGCCCTTAGCCCACGGACACCTATCCAGTGAGCCGCACCATTTCGTATCGTTAACCTATTGGTTACAGATTTTCTGTGAAGGTCGACCCTACCGTCGTAATTTGGAGGTGATCCGGCCGCACGTTCCCGTACGGCCACCTTGTTACGACTTCTCCCCCCTTATCGACAACTGGTTCGATAATACCAATATGATACCACCTCGCCAAAAGCCAACTCGGATGGAGCGACGGGCGGTGTGTGCAAGGAGCGGGGACGTATTCACCGCACGCTGGTGACGTGCGATTACTAGGGATTCCATGTTCATGAGGGCGGGTTGCAGCCCTCAATTCCAACTGAGATAGGGTTTGGAGATTACCACACTCTTTCGAGCTTGGATCTCATTGTCCCTACCATTGCAGCCCGCGTGTGGCCCAGGGGTTTCGGGGCATACTGACCTGCCGTAGCCCCCTCCTTCCTCCGTCTTAGCGACGGCAGTCCCATTAATTACCTTGTGCTACCTTACGGAGGCACGTAGCAATTAATAGCAGGGGTCTCGCTCGTTGCCTGACTTAACAGGACACTTCACAGCACGAGCTGGCGACGGCCATGCACCTCCTCTCAGCTTGTCAGGTAAAGTCTTTAGCTTGACCATCAAACTGCTGTCACCCCTGGTAAGGTTCCGGGCGTTGACTCCAATTGAACCGCAGGCTTCACCCCTTGTGGTGCTCCCCCGCCAATTCCTTTAAGTTTCAACCTTGCGACCGTACTCCCCAGGCGGCTTGCTTAACGGCTTCCCTGCGGCACTGGAAAAGCACTTAGCCCTTCCAGCACCTAGCAAGCATCGTTTACGGCTAGGACTACCCGGGTATCTAATCCGGTTTGCTCCCCTAGCTTTCATCCCTCACCGTCGGGCGCGTTCTGGCGAGGCGCCTTCGCCACTGTTAGTCTTCAACGGATCAGCGGATTTTACCCCTACCCGTGGAGTACTCCTCACCTCTCCCGCCCCCTAGCCCTGCGATATAATCCGCTGTTCAACGATTGAGTCGTTGGATTTGACGGATCATCCACAGGGCCGGCTACGGATGCTTTAGGCCCAATAATCGTCTCGACCATTCGGGGAGCTGGTATTACCGCGGCGGCTGACACCAGTCTTGCCCTCCCCTTATTCTTCAGGCTTTTTAGGCCCGACAAAAGACGTCCTCAGCGGACGACACTCAGAGTAACCTCATCACGCTTGCGCGCATTGTGAAGGTTTCGCGCCTGCTGCGCCCCATAGGGCCTGGGCCCTTGTCTCAGTGCCCATCTCCGGGCTCCTCCTCTCAGAGCCCGTACCGGTCACCGGCTTGGTGGGCCATTACCCCGCCAACTACCTGATCGGGTATAGTCCTGTCCTAAGGCGAGCGTATAAAGTGAGCCTATATGCTCATTTTAGCATTATATCATTCCAGATATTAATGCCAATTGCGGATTAGCCCCAGTTTCCCGGGATTATCCACATCCTTAGGGTGAGTTAACTATATACTACTGAGCCGTACGCCATACCACCGCAACTGGTGATATACGACTTGCATGGCTTAATCTCACTCTGATAACGGTCGAGTCCGGCAGGATCAACCGGATTCATAATAGGAAGTACGGTACGGTCGACCTTTTTCACAAATCTGTAACCAACATCAGATCCAACATTCATGTCGGATCCTCATTAATGTGCACGCACTTGGAGATCATCGCCTCATAGTAGGGAATACCCGAGCTTAGCGATGATGCCGCCACGCTATGCGCAGAACAAGTAAGAATTGGTGGTATATATATGCCTTTCTAACTTCTATTTCATGCGGCCTATCAAAATGCCATTGATTGGAGCCGTCTGTTTTATTATCATATTAATACATCCCCAGTGCCATGTTCGAAAGGTTCTTCCTGTACTTAACCCGGTGTCAATCTTCATAGGTCACCACTAGAGCGGCTTTCTGCGCTATTTTATTTGCTACATGGTCACAGAGCGTATTTCAGATAAAACCGATATATCACCGTAAGGATAGATAAACGGTTACATTCATCGTACGATTGAAAATGTTGACCTCCGGTTAACCATTATTAAAAAGGTGAAATCAAACGTTCGTACGGAGCAGATGTGTCAACGGACAGGTCCGCCCGTAATTAAATCTCATCAACGATTTATCATGGGGGGGAGGTGTTCACCATGGGTTGTTTCTTAATTCTCAGTGCATCCTCCTGTTTGAACCTTTCCTCATTCCATACGTTACCTTTCTGGTGGTATCCCCTTTCCTCCCAGTATCCATCATGATAGACGTCCATCACTGTGATTCCACTTAACCACTTGGCGCTCTTCCAACCATAAAGGTCCTTAAAAAATGGCCGGAGCGGGAACCCCTGTTCGTAAGTCAATGCCCTACCATTGACCTTCAAGGCAAGTATCGCGTTGTCTTCGTCCGGACCTCCATTGTTATCATGAACATCGTTGATGTTTACTGTAGTCGTATAACCGTCAAGGCATCTGAACAGCAGGTTATTTCCATGCGGCTTAACCAAACTCATGATGGTGCTAAGGCGTATTCCACTCCATTTTATTCCCTTTACAGTCCATCCGGTCACACAGTGAAAATCAGATTCAAATTCTGTATCTATCATTTTCAAGAGATCGCCGTATGACTTGCTGATGTTTACTTCTACATCCCCATTGACGGTAAATGTGTAGGAATTTACATCTATGCTTGGAGAAGCCAGCGCAGAATAATATATGAAGTCCTTGATCACATGTTGCCCGGGCGGGTTACCTCCCATGAAGGTAGGGCATAATACTTAAATATAAATCTGACCGTGAAACCATTCTTGAATAGAAAGTTAGTACGCGCGTACGTGGATGGCCTGATAACACAGGTTATTAATGACCCGAATGGCCCCTTAGCGGAGTCGCAGGCCAAAACGGCAAGGCGGATGCTAATGAAAGCAAGGATCAAACAACCGAAGGAAATAAGGATGCTATTCTGTAAGAGATGCAAATCGTACGCTCCTCCCCTGTCCGGTAAAACGGTGAGGATAAATCGGGGCCATCTGGCTTATACATGTAAGATATGCGGCGGAGTGTCCAGAATCTATTATAAATAGTAGATAGCCTAATGCCAGACCGTCGATGAGTATGACCGAACTGGGCGCTGAAAAAATACTGCCGGTGGCATTCTATGAGCGTGACCCGTCACGTGTGGCAAATTCGTTGCTTGGAAAGAAACTGGTAAGGATCGTAAATGGCCACAGGGTCATTGGGAGAATAACGGAAACAGAGGCCTATGGTGGCACTGAAGACCTCGCAAGCCACGCTCATTCCGGTAATAAGGGTAGGGCGAGCATTATGTATCAGCGGCCAGGTTTAGCGTATATATATTTCATCTATGGGATGTATTACTGCCTGAACGCGGTGGCCCACTCAAAGGACCAGGAAGCAGGTGCCGTGCTAATAAGGAGCATGGAATTACTTGATGGAATCCAAGGTATAGACGAACAAATGGGCAGAGATAGAAGATACTCTATAGCCAGGGGGCCCGGCAACCTGTCGAAAGCTCTTTACATAGATAAACGGTTAAACGGTGCCGACTTGACCGTGGCTGGCGAAATATTCATTATTGAAGGGGAATTGAAGGAGAATGAGGTGGTATCGACGTCGTCCAGGGTGGGTATAAAAAAGGAGATCAGCAGGAAATGGCGCTTCTATTTAGCCGGCAATAAATCCGTCAGTGGCCTCGCCTCCGTTAGAGCTTAGCGATCAACCATTTGAGGTTGGCGGTTCATTCACCCAGTTGTACCCAAATTCCTCTAAACGTTGTGCTATTTCAAATCCTCCAGATAGAGCTATCTTGCCATCGACCAGGACGTGCACATAATCAGGTTTCAAATAGTTGAGAATTCTCATATAATGGGTGACAAGTAAGAGCCCGGGTTTGAATAAGCCCTCCAGCGCGTTCACGGCCTCGGCCACCCCCTTTATCGAGTCTATATCTAGACCAGAATCCAACTCGTCCAGTATTGCCAGTTTAGGCTCTAAAAAGGCCATCTGAAGGACTTCAGCCTTTTTCTTTTCGCCTCCAGAAAACCCTTCATTAAGGTAACGATGAATCATAGATTGATCCATTTTCAGAAGCTTTAGCCTTTCCTGCACGAGTTTATTAAATGAGTATATGGAAATGCTGCTGGTCTGTTTGTCTCCTTCTGTCTTTGCATTGTAGATAGATCTTAAAAATGAGAAATAGGGGACACCGCTTATTTCTAAAGGGTACTGGAAAGCCAGAAATATCCCTGCCCTAGCCCTCTGGGTCGGGTCTAACGCCGTAATTTCCTTGCCGTCTAACAGGATCTGCCCCTCGGTCACCTTATACTTTGGATGTCCAGTAATAGCGTAGCTCAAAGTGCTTTTACCGGAACCGTTGGGCCCCATAAGCGCATGAATCTCCCCCCTGTTTATCTTCATATTGACCCCTTTCAGTATTTCCTTTCCCTCAACCTCCACATGCAGGTCCCTGATCTCTAACATGTAGGGAAAGGAAAGCCCATTAATTTTAAATCTTTCTACTAAATCCATATACCAGCAGACATCGCCTGCACATCATCTGGCGCTTAACCGGTAAATTTGGAGGGTCGTCATCAGGTGATGAGGGATGGCTGGCTTGCAACTACTATCCTGGCGTCTATAACCCTCCCGCCGTTCCCTGCCGCAAGCACCTTGAACGGGTTGATATCCAACTCGGTTATTTCCGGATGATCTGTAGCCAGCTGGGATAATCGTAATATCGTTTCGATCAGGACATCTACATCGCCCTTAACACCGCCCCTGAACCCGTTTAACAATTTAATGACCTTGGTTTCATTTATCATTCTGGAGGCCCCAAGTTCCCTTATTGGAGTTAGCCTGAATGATACGTCCTTATAGAGTTCAACCGCAGTTCCACCAGAGCCGAACATTATAAATGAACCCAATGGATCCTTCTTGATTCCCAGGATGGTTTCATATCCCTCCCTTACCATCTCTGATACGGAGATCCCTTCAATGCGCGCATTTGGGGCCTTTGATGACGCGCTCTTGATTATATCGTTATACGCTTCTCTCAGGGCAAACTCATCCTTGATATCTACCTTGACGCCACCCACGTCCGATTTATGAACTATGTCTGGCGATATGATCTTCAACACTACCGGGTATCTTATTCCATACGCGAGCTTTACAGCTTCATCTTCCGTCTTCGCCACGCCATATTTTACTATGGAGAACCCGTAAGCCGCTAGGATTTTGAACGATTCTACGTCCGTCAGATAGTGTCTTTCCTTGGCAAGGGCTTCCTTGATGATCTGTGTTACTAGTTCCGAATTCACGTCGTTAAAGCGCTTTATTTGGGTTTTTGGCCTTTCCATCCATACTCGATATTTATACATCAGGGAAAGGGCCCTTACTGCTGACTCCGGAAATGTGTAAATTGGCAGGCCGGCGTTTTCCAGTAGTTTAACGCTAGGATCGTTGTGGGATATGCCGCAAAACGCTACGAGAACCGGTTTGTCGTTTTCCTTGTAGGCATCGATTATCGAACGCGCGATCGCGTTAAGGTCTGTCATTTCCTGCCTAGTGGCTACGACCAGCAGCGCATCTATTTCCTGGCTCTTCAACAGCAGCTGCATGACGCTATAATATCTTTTGTAATCGGCATCTCCAAGCACGTCTATCGGATTATTCATGTTGGACTGTGGAGGAAGAATTGCCCTTAATGCCGTCTTAATATGATCTGGCATCTGGGGGATAGATAGGCCGTACTTGATGCTGGTATCGGTCGCTATTATGCCCGGCCCGCCAGCGTTGGTCACTATAGCTAACCTGTTTCCTGCAGGCATCTTCAGTTTAGAAAATGCTGAGGCATAATCAAATAGCTCTTCTGTAAAGTCCACCTTTATGACCCCGGCCTGTGAAAAGATCGCATTATAGACTTCCACGGATCCGGCTAGCGAACCTGTATGTGATGATGCGGCTTTTGCACCTTCGGCTGTCACGCCGGCCTTTAGCGCGAGGATGGGTTTACCACAATAGGTGGTCAATTGGTTAGCCAACTCGATGAAATCGCGCCCGTTACTAAGCTGCTCGATATATATTGTTATCACCTTCGTATCCTCATCGTTACACATGGACCTTAGCACGTCATTTTCATTTATTACAGCCTTATTTCCAAGGCTAACCATTTTGGATATGCCTATCCCCCTATCAGCCGCATAGTCCAGAAGCGCAACGGCAAGGGCGCCGCTCTGTGATATGACCGCTATGTTACCCTGACTTGGAGAACTGCTATAGAAGGTGGCGTTCATTCTTACGTCTTCGCTGGTGTTTATGAACCCCAGACAATTGGGCCCCAGCACTGGCATGTTGTATTTCGCGGCAATTTCCTTGAGCTTATCCTCCAACTGTGCGCCCTCCTGGCCAGCCTCCTTAAAGCCGGAGGATATTACTACAACGCCTTTAACGCCCTTTTTCCCAGCCTCCTCTAAAACCGTTGCTACCAATGTGTTTTTTAAGCATATTACCGCTAAATCTAGATCATCATCTACATCGAGCACAGATTTGTACGCCCTTATGCCCAGCACCGACTTCTCAGAAGGATTTATTGGATAGATTATACCTTTGTATCCAAACCTGATCAGGTTATTCAACACTGCATAGCCCACGCTATCAGTTCGAGGGCTGGCCCCTATGACTGCAATGGTTTTAGCCTTAAATATGGGATTTAGTCGATCGGATGCATTAATCACCCCATCATCAGCTACACGCCGATCGGCGTTGGTAGGTTTACCGTTGGAGTTGATCAAATTGTGATCACATCTTGGTCAAAGTGCTCCCCTTTTTAGCCATATCGGTATCCAATGAAGGATCGGATGTCATCAAAATATATTTATAACGCTCACAAATTTACCAAACATAATGAGCGCGATCTACCTGCTTTCCTACACAAGAAACATTGAGCGTATGTGCGCGGTTGCCATGAGGAGTTGCTACTCCAGCAAGAGCGCTGACGAACTTTACATTGATCCAAGCTTTACCGAAGAAGATATTAAAAGAATGTTGGCAAAATCGAACGAGCTGGGACACTTGGACGTGCTAGAACACGGATCACTAACCTTTTCCATCACTCAAGTAAGCAGAGCCTTCACACATCAAATGGTCAGGTACAGGTTGGCTAGTTTTTCACAACAGAGCCAGAGACATATTCGAGTCAAGGCGGACAGGCCGTGGTATGTTAAACCACCTTCCCTTACTAACCAGAAATATGATGAATTGATGAACCAGATCGTCAAAGTATACGATGAACTCCTGCTTGATGCATCTATAAAAAAGGAGGACGCAAGGTTTGTACTGCCAAATGCAACAATGACCAATTTAACAATGTCAGCAAATCCACGTGAATTAAAACACATATTCGCCCAGAGATGCGATCCTGCGGCACAATGGGAAATACGCAGGGTGGTCTGGGGGGTGTTTGCATTAAGCTATTTAATCGCTCCAAATATCTTCGCTTCTCTGGATAGGCCAGCCGGTGGCATAGCTGAGGTTCAAGATAAGTTAAAATCCACAAAGGAGTTGGTAGACTTGCAGAGGCCCACATTCAATGCGATGGAATATGGGAGGTTGTTTTCGCTCAACATCGAAGATCCAGAGCTCACACTATATGCATTAAAGAATTGAACGAAGGCGCTCAGCTTATAAAGCTCGCAACAAGCGCCATATATGGCAGCCCGGTGGTGTAGAGGCCAAGCATCTCAGCCCCTGGAGCTGGGGACGGCGGTTCGAATCCGCCCCGGGCTATCCTAACAACAGCTCCCATTATAATATGTACAAAACCCCCTAGTGGGTAATGCTCTTACGAACTGGAGCGCACAGGCTAGGCCCGACCTATAATTTTATATTTAAGTATAATTTTAAAGCTACAGATTGAGCCAGAAAACAAGGGAAAACCCAATATACCTAAAGGCTTACCCACTTAAGGAGTACCAGGATATTCAGAGGATTAAGGACGATCTTGAAGCTGGGTGCATTGTAATAGTAAGGTTCACCCCACTTGTAAAAAAAAGCGTTGAAGAGCTGGCGAAAAGTGTAGATGAGATATATAAATATTCAACCACTATAGGCGGCGACATTGCACGCCTTGGAGAGGACAGGATAATAATAACGCCGCCTGGCGTCAAAATATATCGCGAGAATTCCATTTAGTGATATTAACGCTGTACGCTCTTCCATGGCGCGGCTATGATCATTTATCCGTTAATTACGTGCCGCTATACGAAGTGTGGCTATCAGTGCACATTTAACCGGTCCCCAGCAAAGCTGCGATTCCCTTAAATAGTAAGGGAAAAATGCACATGAGATGGAGCCAATTAACAACGACAGCGCTTATAACGGCCTGAAATTTCTTATAATGGAGTACCGTGAAACCATCAAGACGTCGTTTTTCGAAATTAGATCTTCCAGCGAAGTTGGGGATGTAATGGTGGAAAACCTGATCAATAGATGTACGAATACAATAGCTGAAATAGACAACAGGTCAGTTAACACAGAACTGGACGGCATTGCACAGGCCGTTCAATCCATATTGGCTCAAATGCAGGTCCTTATGTCAACCGTTGGTCAAGAAAAGGTAGAAGTAGAGTATATTACTTGATCACAATGTCCTGCTTTTCTGATACTTCTTTAACTATGCCGGCTGCTACCGTCCTGCCGGAATCTCTAAGTGCGAACCTGCCAAGTTCTGGAAAATCCTTGTAAGTTTCTATGGCCGTAGGAACTAATGGCCTTATCTTTACTAGTGCCGCATCTCCGGTCTTGATACTCTTTGGTTTCTCCTCGGTCACCTGTCCACTTCTGGGGTCAAGCTTCGCTAATAATTCTGTAATGGTAGCAGCAACCTGTGCTGTATGAGCATGTAATACCGGGGTATACCCGGCGGCGATCGCGCTCGGATGATATACTACTATTATCTGTGCTACAAATTCCTTAGCTACGGTAGGCACGTTGTCAGGCTTGCCAACCACCATCCCTCTTCTAATGTCCTGCTTAGCGATGCCGCGTATGTTGAATCCTATATTATCGCCTGGCTCAGCCTTTTCTACTGGCGTGTGATGTGTTTCTATTGTCTTGACCTCACCTTTAAGGCCTGCCGGCATTATTACCACAGTGTCCCCATCCTTAAGTACCCCGGTTTCTATTCTTCCCACGGGAACTGTACCTACACCGGTGATAGAATAGACATCCTGAATTGGAATACGAAGCGGTTTATCTGTTGGCTTCGGCGGTACCTGAAGATTGTCAAGAGCATCCAGCACCGTAGGGCCCTTATACCATGGCATCTTGGTAGAACGATCTACCAAATTATCACCATTCCATCCAGAAACGGGTATAATCGGTATTGTATCCACCTTGTAGCCCACAAGCTTTAGTAATGCTGTTATCTGTTCCTTCACCTTGTTAAACTCTTTTTCATCGTACGGTGGTTGAGTGGCGTCCATCTTGTTGATCAGGACAACGAGTTGGTTCACACCTAGTGTTTTTAAAAGAAACGCGTGCTCCCTCGCTTGGCCACCCTCGGTCAATCCCGCCTCCGCCTCACCCTGTTTTGCCGATACAACTAGCACGGCCGCATCAGCTTCGCTTGCGCCGGTTATCATGTTCTTTACGAAGTCCCTGTGGCCTGGCGCGTCTATAAGCGTGAAGAAGTATTTCTTTGTTTCAAATTTCTGGAACGCGAGATCTATGGTTACGCCCCTTTCCCTTTCTTCCTTCAGTTCATCCAGTACCCATGCAAATTTAAAGGTATCACCGGTTCCAGTCTTTTCCGATTCTTTAGCATATTCGTCTATGAGCCTTTGGTCAACTACGCCTAACGAAAGTAAGAAATGCCCCATCGTAGTAGACTTCCCGTTATCTACATGACCGGTTATAACAAGGTTTAAATGTGGTTTGTCTGCCAAATATAACACCCTTCTGTCCTAGAAGGAAGCGGAGATGGTTATTTAACGATTACGGTATGCTAGGCTGAGGATTTTGCAACAAGCTACTGCGGGCTCAGATGTTGTGATCTTCAACATTTGCTGTCTTGGGCCCATGTTTTCCGACAGCTACCGTCGATAGTTTCATTATATCGCCGACAAGCTGTCTTACTTCTTCTTCATTCTGAACGTGTGGCACCCTTGATCGTCCCACGTCATAAATTTCAATCAAGCCAGCGTCTTCTAGTCGTTCGATATGCCTATAAACCTGGGCATAATCCATACCTAAATTCTTGGCTAAGCCCCTTATGTGGAGTGGCCTCTCCGTATTGAGCAATATCTCAATTATATGAAATCTGGTGGGATGTGAAATCGCTGTAAGCAATTGGTTTATAGGCTCGGTCATAACATTATGGTTATTCCGTCATAGTTAAAGCCTTTGTGGTACTTATAAAGAAAGTTAGGGGTCTGGGGAAGCGGTAAAACTCCGACCTTCACAGTTAGTTCCAAACTTTTTAGTTTAGGATGGTTTTATTGAACGCGGGCCTGAATCCCTCAAGGAACATCAAAATGCTTGGCAGGTTTGAGTACTTGGGCTGTTGCTAGCCAGCCAATCATTGTAGTTCGATGAAACTCCACCTGCTGGTGAAGGGGAGGCTAGCGACAAGCTCCGAAGCTTTAACTGAGGAGTAGCTGTCAATACACACTGGAATAGGTTATTTTTCAGAATCGTACGGATGGAAAGAGAGGCGATGTGGCTGTTCAAAGGGGGGCTGGAAGCGCGCCACCCTTACCTTGAGGCCATCGCCATTCTTTCTTGGTCTTGCTTCTTCTTTATAGGATAGCTGTTCAAGTCCCCTGAGGCCGCTGTTATGATCTCATCTGCAAGGGTTTCTTCGAATGGCCTAGCGCTGGCAAATGAGGCAAGCCTTGCCCCTTCTGCAATGTACCTTATTGCGAGATCTATTCGCCTGGTAGGTGAAACATCTACTGAAACGTGATAGACGGTTCCGCCATAGCTTATCCTGGTGGTATCCTCATTAGGGCCCGCGTTTATTATAGCTTTTACTAGTATATCTAGGGGGTTCTTGTTGGTCTTAAGGTGAATGATATCGAAGGCTGTACTTACCGTCTTGATCACCCTTTGTTTTTTTCCTCCCATCCTTCCGGTATTCTTTGAGTAGATCTTGCCAAAGTGTGAGAGGCCATTAACTAGCCTCTCGACCACGTTGACCTTATCCTTGCTGAACCTCTTTCCGGCATGTCTTCCAAAGCTATGCGGATATATCATAGGGTACAGTGATATCGAATCCTTCAAACCGGCATCATCTATGGTAACCCCCGTATAGTCCCATTTTCCAAACAACCGTATTTCCTTTTGCATTGCTCTTAATTACCTCTTTGGCTTCTCCTTTCTTCCATAAATTAGCATATTAAGGTTAATACCGTTAACCTGTGAAACCTTCCACCTAACGCCCGGTATATCACCCATAGCCCGCCCCTGAGAACCTCCAATCCCCTCCACAAGAACCTCATCGTGTTCATCCACCAAATTCAAAGCTCCATCCCCAGGCAAAAAAGCGGTTATCTGTTTACCATTTTTTATGAGCTGTAGCCTTACGCATTTTCTTACAGCGGAGTTAGGCTGCTTGGATTCGATGCCGACCTTTTCAAGCACTATTCCCCTTCCTTGGGGCGCCCCTTCCAGTGGATCCGCTTTCAAGTCCAGTTTATATGCCCTCCGTTTATAATATTTATCCGACCACCTGAACCTCTGTCTCTTTATCTTCAGTTTTCTAGCACCGAATTCTCCCATTGGTGACTTATCAGTCATAACTTTACCTACCTTCTAGGGCCCTTAATAAGCTCAATGGTAGGAAGCATTTAGAGCTTAAACGGCCGGTATGAACTCTTAGAATTAGATCGATATCACATATTAAATAATGCGTATGGATAAGATGATTCATTAGCCTAAATTGACATTACTTTGACTTGATCTATCCCAAAATATCTGTTTGATAGCAATTTAAGCTTTTCAATATTCTGCCCCCTAGTTCCAAAGATGGCACCCTTATCCTTCTGATTGACCGTCACTATACAAGATTTTGATCCATCAACTGAGTGTGTTTCCCTGACCCCTATCACATATTTTGGACCAACCATATTTTTAATGAGTTCTTCTAGCGTATCGGCGTACTCAACTACGACCACCGTCTTCCCAGTAGCCTTCCTCACATAGTTTATTTTCTGACCGTCTTTGCCTATGGTAATCCCCATCATCCCCTTGTTGACTACCAGGATAACACGGTCGAACGTTTTATCCACTATACAATCCCGTGGTTCTATCCCAGTTAGGCTTTGAAAGAGGCGCATGAATCCTAGTTCTTCGCTAGTATATTTTATTTCGCTCATACGTGTTAACTACCTTTAAGTATCTGCTCAAACTTTGGGTCTATCGATCTGAAAGCCAGAACCGATACTGGAAACATCTTTTTTACAGCTTTTCCAAGTTCAACGGAGGTGCCATCAAATTCCGCTATGTATGATTCAGCGGGAACGGTTTTTTTCAGTGATTCTACGTCATCTGCGACCAAGCTACGCGAATATATTACAAGCTTGACTGACTTGATCGATTTCTTGACTTCCCGTAGGCCTATGATATATTTGGAATCCTTCATAGTATATTTGATGAGTTCTAATAATTCTGTTTTTTCCAATCCTCTTCACCTACATATAGATATCCACTAAACCTGTGCCTACTGGTATCGTAGACCCCACTATAACGTTTTCCGTTACCCCTTTCAACTTGTCGCTTATCCCTTTGCTCGCCGCGTCCGCCAATGTTGGCACCGTAATTTCAAAGGCTGCCCTAGCTAATACGCTTGCCTTGAAGCCGACTATCCCGTGCCGGCCGAGCGGTGTCAGCGACCCCCTATTGGTCATCATATCAGCTATCAATGCTATGTGCCTATAATCTACTTCGAGGCCCTGCTCGTTTAGCGTGTTTAAAATTTCATTGATGAGCGTGTTTCTCACAGCCTCTATTCCTAGGACCGCCTGCACCTCATAAAGGTTGTTAGTCGTAGTTCTGGACGCATCAACGCCGCTGAATATGAGCACCTTACCAAGGTTTGAGCCTGTGGTTTGAATTATCCATTCATTACCCCTCTGTAATATTGACGCCGAAGTGATACCTGGAATACCCCCTACACGCATGGATAGGCCCTTCTTCCTGAACGCCTGGAGCGTAGTTAAGTCTGAATTACCCATGTTCACTTTGATGAGGTGTCCCGCCTTTTCGTAGGTTACCTTCCTCTTTCCTGTGGTCAACGCGTCTACGACCTCATCCGGTTCTATACCCCTTTCCTCCATCTTGCTAGGTGATAGTACAAAAACAACTGTTCCCTCTTCAGGAATTAGAGAAGAGTTCACGACTATATTATCGAGCTTGGTAAAGAGAATTCTCTTTGTGACCTCAGCCGCCTTTTCCTTGGAAGAGCGATGATCTTCATCTAAATAAATCTCCATCGACGGCGTAGATGGCTCCTTCCTAGCGTCCATTAATTCGATCAGCCTAGGAAGACCCAATGTGACGTCGCGCTCCTTAACCCCAGCGAAATGGAAGGTCCTCAGCGTCATCTGAGTCCCCGGCTCCCCCATCGATTGGGCGGCTATTACGCCAACCGCTTCACCTGGTTCAACGATGCTCTTTTGATATAGGTTGACAACCGCTTTGATGATCTGATTGACGGCCTCTACGCTGAACTTGCTTTCCTCCAGCTTGGCCTTTAGTTCTTCAACAAGTTTTGGATTAAGCTTTGAGCTGTATCTTCCCACCGTCTTTTCGATATCGTCCCTACTGGCCCTTTTACCGTCCTTATTAGCATTGTATCTCTCTATTTCGATCAGATTTTCTATGTTCACGGCCCTACCATGATCGCTC
>JAJZYL010000088.1 GCA_021798095.1 archaeon
CGCCTTAGCCAATGAAAAATACGATGAATTAAGAAGTGTATTCGAGAATATACCAAATAGCCGTTCTTCTGGCATAAAAGTGATGATTACGACTGGCGATTATGATGAATCAGATGAGTATTTGAGCGAGTCGGACATCATAATTATGACCAATGAAAAGTATGACTCCTTGATGAGACATCACACAAGATGGCTAAAGGACGTAACTGTATTTGTATTTGATGAGGTACATCTATTGAACGATCAATCAAGGGGAGGGACGCTGGAGTTTATAATGAATATGACGCTCAACAACGGCCTAAACGCTCAGATATTAGCTCTATCAGCTACTATAACCAATGCCAAAGAAATAGCGAAGTGGATAGGGGGGAGGGTAGTGGATGTACAATGGCGGCCGGTTCCACTTAAAGAGGGTATTGCTACATCTGATAGGATATATTACGCAGATGGCAGTGTGAAGGAGATAGTAAGGCGCGGAACGCTTATGCAGGATTTAGTGGATGTGTGTCTTGCTGAAGGCGGGCAAGCTCTTATTTTTGCTGAGACGAGAAAAAAAGCTATAGTATTAGCTGAGTCATTAGTGGATGTAGCTAAAAAATATGTTGATAACTCTGGTGATTATAAGGCCGACTTAAATAAACTAATAACTGATGAAGAAACAACGCTAACACGCACCTTAAGGACTATAATGAATTGGGGGGTGGCATTTCACCACGCGGGTCTTCCATCTAATTATAGAGAAGCTGTAGAAACATTGTTTCGTAATAATAAGATCAAGGTGTTGACGGCGACGCCAACGCTTGCTATTGGCGTCAATATGCCCGCTAGAACCGTTATAATCAACAGCCTGTTTAGATATGGCGACAACGGTATGGAACCGATCAAGATTTTTGAATATAAACAAATGGCTGGAAGGGCTGGAAGACCAAAATATGATGCATACGGCCAATCTATAATAGTCTCTAACAGTAATGTCAATGGAGTTTTTGATAGTTATATAAGGGGTGAACTGGAGCCGATAGAATCTAAACTATCTGCAAGCTCCTTATTGTCTTATATTTTGGCTTATTTGACGATTATAGGTCCACTTGAACCATATAGGTTAAAGGGTTTTTTCTTAAAATCATTAATTTCCTTACAACGTAATGATATTGGGGCTTGGATCGACGATGGGCTTGGTCAGCTGGTTAAGGAACAAATGATTCATCAATATAAGAATGGTAAGTACGCCCCGACGCCATTTGGAAGGAGAGTTAGTGAATTATATATTTCGCCCAAAACAGCGAGGTTATTTATTAATCACCTTCCAAATTTGATGAAGGAAATTGATATCACCTTACCAATTGCGATGCTAATTGCAGCTTCACCTGATATTCAACCAGCTCTTCAAGGGGCTGCAGCAAAATTTGATGAGGTGATTGCTTCCAATTCTACATTAATAGATTATATTGATGAAGACCCATTTACGCGAAGCTTTCTAGGAATATATGGTTGGATAAACGAGTATAGCGACCAGCAGATGATAGATATGTATAGGTTAGAGCCTGGTGATGTATATAGGTTAATTGAATCTGCTAGATGGATATGTAATTCATTTCTTCAGTTAAGCAGGCTTGCTGGAGCTCGTTCTATAGATTTTACATCTGCAGTTATAAGGATAGATAAGGGGGTAAAAAGGGAGTTAATACCGTTAGCTCAAATTGAAGGTATAGGGCGTAAGAGAGCTAGGGCTATGTATGCAATTGGAATAAGGGACCCGCTTGCGCTTATTAATACACCGGTTGCCGATTTGGCAAAAATAAGTGGAATGGGTGAGAAGGTGGCTATGCAGTTAATAGGCAATACACGTAAGTTTATAGGCATCCATAAAAATGAAAGGTATTAAATACGATGTTGATAAATGCCAAATTCTAGGCGGCTATGAAGTAAGAAACAAACTGAAGGGCATATATTCCCTCTTAGGCTTAAAACGGTTATTGATGGAAGAGGGTGGACCATTAGCCCTCCTGTTAAAACATGAAAAATATCAAATAATGGCTAATGATTATTTGGGGGCACTGCCTATCTTTTATAACGAAAAAGATGCTGCGTTCGATCCATCGTTACTAGATCATCCAATTGCGTTACCGGCTGGAAGTATATTCATTAAAAACGATTATGCTAAACCCGATATAAGGCAATATGTTGGGTTTAAAATTGAACCGGGGGGTACTCCTGAAGGACTTCTTACAATTTTGAGCAAGTACATTGAATTATTACCAGAAAAGGGACTTGCTATAGCGTTCTCTGGCGGCCTTGATAGTTCATTGCTTGCTTGGCTTGCTAAGAAAAAGGCGCCGTCGTTATTTACGGCTGGGATAGATGGGTCTAAGGATCTATATGATGCTGAGGTTGCTGCAGGAAAGATGGGTATGTCTAATCAGGTCGTGAAGATCACAGAAGCGGCTGTTAGAAATGCTTACAAGATGATATATAATAATAAACATCTTACTGTGATGGATAAGGCATTGGCTGTCGGATTCTATTTGATATCTCAGAAGGCCGCTCAAGATGGGGCCAAGGTGCTTATCACGGGTCAGTTGGCGGATGAGCTGTTTGGTGGGTATAAAAGGTATTTTGGTCTATCCCCAGCTGAGCTGATCGCGGTTTTGGAGCACGATGTCCTTTTTTCAAGGGATGGGATGATGAGAGATTCATTGGCGGTGCTACGAGGTGGTCTTGAACCAAATTTTCCCTACACGCACAGAAGATTTGTTAACATGGCGCTGGGAATGGAACCGCAGATGAAAATATATGATGGTGTAAACAAAATTGCGCTAAGAAAAATGGGTAAATTGGTCATGTTGCCTGATTCTTTAGTGAGTGCTAAAAAAAGAGCTTTTCAATATGGTAGTGGGATATTAAAGTATATCATCAAGCTTGGGTTGTGAGTTAATTCTAGTAGTTGGATATTTAAATTTGACGTTCAGGAATTTTTTAATGTTACTAGCCCTCTTTGGGCCGATCACGTCGGACAGCTCCTCTTTTGAAGCATTAAGCACCAGTCCCAGCGAGTTGAACCTGCTTAGCAATCTTTCTGCTAATTTGTTTCCGATGCCTGGAAGGGATGCCAGGAAGTATATTTGTTGTATCTCAACATCATATCCCTTGGTGTGTTTATATGCTATTGGGGCTTGCTCGTCCTTATTCTTTAAAAGACTTTTTATCGTCCTTTCTATGAAGATCGCTGTATGTTCTGCGGATGGAACAAACACGGTTTTTAGGTTAGAGTTTATGGCTAAAGCAGCAAGGGCTCCATAGTACACATTTGAATTAGTTACTAGATTCCCGATCATTGCTATATCACCTTCTATTAATAGAAGTGGTTTTGCATATGCTTCTTGAATAGCCTTAGCCTGTTTGAACAATCTACCATCATATAATGATGTTATAAAATCTTGTATTGACTTCCTTTCTATTGCTACGGTTGCAGATAGGATATAATCACCAACTTCTAACTGTTTATATTGAATACTTACCCCCATATTTGTTAAAAGCCTCGGGACGTCTGATGCAATCTCTCTATTATCTACAAGTAAAGACCACATGATTTCCCATAACAGGTTCCAATATGAAAGCCTTTCCCGATTAAGTCCCTAATGTTATAATCAAAATGGTTAAATCCTTGACCTTTTAATGATTAATTATGAGTATAGATATAGTAAAAGATGATAAAAGTATTAATTTAAAGGGGGTAACTGCCATTGAAGGCTTTCCTGACGTTGGGTTAGTTGGAGTTATATCTTCCTCATTTCTTATCGACGCACTCAAGCTAAAGCAAGTGGCTCATGTTAAAAGTGATTTTATGCCACCCATAGCGGTGGTGCATGAGGGCTGGGTAAGGGACCCAATAAGGTTTTATTCAAATGGGAAGTTTATTGTAATGACGTCAGAGTTGGCTGTGCCGGCTGAATTTATATACCCATTAGCAGTAAGTATTGTTAACTGGTTAAAGTCAGAGGGCGTAAGCAATTTGATTTCATTAAACGGCTATCCCTATGATAAGCGGATGGATATCGAGGAGCCATCAGTCTTCGGGGTTGGTAATAGTCAGATTGTAGCGACTCAGTTAAAGGAAAAAGGTATTGAAATTATTCAAGAAGGATTTATAGCTGGATTATATGCTGTACTCCTCAACGAAAGTAATAAAGTAAATTTGCCAGCTTTTGCGCTTCTAGCCCAGTCTTACGATAAGTATCCCGACCCTGGCGCAGCAATTGTTGTACTGAAAGTTGTATCCAAGCTCTTTAATATGTCTTTGGACCTTAAACCTCTTGCAGAAAAGGCTGATGAAATTAGGCTAAACGTCAAGGATTTAATGTCACAAACCCAGACTACAATGCAGGATGCTGGTAAGGGGATGGAAGGTACAGTACCCGCTATGTATAGGTGATGGTTGTTGTTAGGCGACGAACATAATTGTATTGAGCCTCTTTCAGATATAAGGGAGGATTCAAAGTCATTTATTCTAACGATTGATTTGCCATTTGTCAATAATAAAAATGATATATCGATAGATCTTTATGGGGATATAATAGAAGTGACGGCTAAGACCATCAAAAATATTAGATGGGAAAGGCTTGGGGGGCATCGTAGCACGATTGAATATCATGAGTATAGAAAGAGAATAAAATTGCCCAGAGTTTTTACAGAGGACTCAGTAACTGCGTCATTCAGAAATGGTGTGCTTAAAATAGTTATAGATAAGGGTTATAAAAAGAGGGAAATTAAATTTAAGGAAGAGATTTAGATTATCTCCCATTTTGATTGATATTTATCTAATTGCTCTTTAGTGTAATCATCCATTGGGTGCTCGCGTTCTGGAATTTCGACGTGTTTTTCTACATCGAAAAGTGAAGTTGTAAAGTATCTCATGGCCGAGTCGTTAAGCATTACGACTATATTTTTCAATTCGGGATGTTTCTTGGCTACTTTTATTGCCGCGGCGACATTGCCACCGCTTGAGATACCACAGAGCATCTTTTCTTCATGTATTAGGCGCTTTCCCATATCTATAGCTTCCGCGGAAGTTACTGTCACTACACCGGCCATTATGCTTAGGTCAAGGTTTCTTGGTACAAAGCCGTCGCCTATACCTTCTATTCTATGTGAACCCCATTGTCTCTTACTTAATAAGGGTGCTTC
>JAJZYL010000089.1 GCA_021798095.1 archaeon
TCATCCTTCCTGACTCCGGGGAGCTCCACGATGACTTCTATATTATCGTCATTGACGTGCTGTTCGTAGAGCGGCTCTCGAACCTTATCCTTTATGCTATCGCCTATCTCCTTGAAGTGAGGCTGCCCGTTTTCATCAAAGCCTATGGCGAAACCCTTGAAAAATTCGCCTTCGAAATCGCTCCTGCTGAGCCGCATTACTTCATCGCTCATATTGCTCATCTCCTTTATGAAGTCCTCAAGGGCCTGATAAAATGCCCTCGTAAATTCGTCACCCTCACCGTTATCATCATCGCTATCAAACCTATTGTTCATAACCAATGGTTATAAACAACTAGTTTATAAATTTAACTTTAAAAGCGGCCACTGGCAATGGAGGGTATGCCATCCGTATTCGAAGACCTGGGCCTCAACAGGACGCGGGCCTCCATTATGGAGCTGTTATCCAGGGAACCGCTGACGATAAGGGAAATTGCAGAAAGACTGAAGGTGAGCCAGACGGCGGTCATCAAGAACCTCAGGATACTGGAAAGGAACGGATTAACCGAAAGGGTCTTCGAACACGGCAAAAGGGCATTCAGGTGCAAGGGCACCTTCTTCATATATGAAACCGGCAATGATGGGGATGAGTTCCTCACAATCTATATAAACAAAAAAGGCAGGAGCATGAACGATAAAAAGAGGGTGGTATTCAGTTCCTCGAGCACCAGGGTGCTTCAGGACTTCAGGCTCTCTTCAGCTGGCCTGTCCTGATTTACATTTTCGTTTATCACTTCGGCCATATAATGTTCCAGCAGTGTTACGTTCACCTTTTTGACACCTTCCACTGAGGCCACGGCGTTCTTTACATCGTATGCAAGCTGGAGGGCGAGCATTGAGGGGCACACCGGCGTGGTCATCTTGACTTCAACTGTTGCCAATCCTTCGTCCGATATCTCCAGTTTCTGAACCAAGTTAAGCTCCATTATGGAAACGCCTATCTCCGGATCTATTACCTTCGACAGGTTCTCCCAGGCTTGATCCATCATCTTGTCCTTATCCATGAGACGCGGTGGAGGGAGGTCATTGATATACTTTTATGGTGTTTTGATGTCTGTTCCCCGGACCAGCCCCACACTATCTGGGCATTTATGTATCGATACCACGAAGATCTTCATCCAGATCATGAATATGACATGGGTTATCAGGTAAATCAGGACCGCGGCTAAGGTAACAAAGCCTGAACAGCCCCTCCTCCATTGATGTCAACAGTTCTTATTATACGCCCTAAATGTACTTCTTACTTAACGTGTGTGTCCGCTGCGCCGCGGGGTTTGTATGAATAATATGCGTCCTCCATCACTTCCCTTATGCTCTCACTATTGGATTTCAGGCTACACCATTGGTTCATTGTAGCATAACCCATTTCGCCGACCTCCTTCTTTGCTCCCAGTGCTTTACTGATACATTCATGGAGCTGCATTACGTCCCCGGATTCGAATGCAAATCCGTTCAGCCCATCCAGTATCAATTCAGCTATGCCAGCCCCCCTGCTGACTACAACAGGCTTCTGGTATCTCCATCCTTCGCATACCGAGAGCCCGAAGCCCTCTACCTTTGAAGGCAGGACTACCACATCACATTCCTGATACAGGGACATCAGTTCATCATCGGGCATGTAGCCGGCGAACACCACCCGATCTTCCACCCCCTCCTGCCTTGCCAGTTCCTTTAACGTCTTGATCCATGTGCTGGCCTTGTCATGCCCCAAGGAGGTGCTGGTAAAACTGCCGTCGCCTACGAGCACCAGCTTGGCGTCGATCCCTTTGATAGCCGAGATCGCCAAGTCCTGGCTTTTTATGGGGTCCATCCTTCCCACAAGAAGGACCTTCTTTTCATCATTCTTCAGGTTTAACCTTTCGAGCATCCGGGAGGCCGTCCCCCTATTCGAATTTTTATAGTAATCTGGGTCAATGAACGGATAAGTCTGTTTAGCCTTGACCCTGGAGCCGAGCCTTATCAGACCTTCCAGATCCCTCTTGGTGCTCAGCATGACTGTATCGAACCCATCCATCGATCTCCTTACAAAGCCCCTAACTTCATCGCTCATTTTCTCGGGTACCAGCGGTATGTGATACCACAGTACAGCAGGGGCCGATGGCCCTATAATTCCCCCGACAAGCAGCTGCTGAAAATCGTTTACAAAAAAGACGTCCGTCCTGTCAAACTCCTCCATTAGAGCACGTGCTGAATTCCAGTTATATATCGTATATCCCAGATACTCCTTTGGATTAAATCGGTACTGCCTCAATGAATGAGACTCTGAATAAATGCCCTCCTTAAATCTAGTAAACCTTGCCAGATCAGTTGGATCCAGATCTATGAACGATATCCTGATATCCTTATAGATTGCCTGTGAAGGGTACCCAGGCCCCAGGGATACCCATGATGGGCTAAGCCCGAGATGGCCTGAAAGCTGCATGATCATCCTCGATACACCCCCCACGGTAGTTTGAACGTCCTCCGGATTGAGAAGCTCTATATCAAGGGGAATTGTAAGTTCCCCATATTTCTCAATCAATTGCTGAAAAGTTAGATTGAACTTTATAGGAGGTGTCTGCGTGTTTACAGTGATAGAAATCATATATTTACAACCACCTAATAATATGATTTAAGCGTTACTATGACTTGATCTAGGTCTCATGATCTTGGGGCATGCAGAATTTATGCGGCGCCCGTACATATAACGGCTCCCTAACAAGGTATTTAGTGCTGCCCAGATCATGGAGTCAAATGATTAATTACAGTGTTGGACTGGATAAATATTCGGCGATCTACCGAAGAAAGTGGCTCATAATCAAGTGCTCTTTGTGATTAACTAATGCCACCTCTTTAGCCTCATTTATATTTCGAGTATGAGGGTTAGCCATATTCGTTATTCAAAGGCCTCATTATTGAGCATCCTTATTGGGGGGACGGTTAGGCAAAAATGAACGCCCAGTATCGCGTGTACCAGGCCATATATGCAACATCCTTATGGGGCCGGTGGGATTTGAACCCACGGCCGCCAGCGCCCCAGGCTGGTATCCTAGACCAAACTAGACGACGGCCCCACGTAACAGGATTACTTTTAAAAGATTTAAACACCGCGAGACAAAAGGGACGTCGGCCACCTGAAATTTAAACTGGATGCTATAGGTAAAATAACAAGCTCGCCGCACCCTTCAAAAAGCCAATAAGTTGAAGTGTTATGTATCATTAACTGCATCACGCTATTTCGAACAGCCTGATAGCGTCGGTCACCCCTTCCCTGAGGCTCCTTGTTACTATGGCTACGTTCCCCTTCCTCAGTAATCCCCTTCTCTTAGATATCCTTATCAGCTCCTCGATGTTCTCCTCCCTCAGGTCGGGTACAAAGAGGGGGGTAACTCCCCACACAAGCGCTATCCTCCTGCATATCCTTATATTGGTTGCAGCTCCGACGAGCCCCCCTGAGGGCCTGAACCTGCCCAGCCTCTGGGGGGTCTTTCCTGTATGGGTATAGGCTATAAGCTTCCCATCTATCATATCCGCAAGCTTGACAACCCCCTCTGCGAACCTATCGTATGTCTGCGTTGCCTTGAACGTCGGCTTGAACTCTGAATAGCCTTCTGCCTCCCGAGATATCCTGTTTAGCCAGTCGACCGTCCTTATCGGATACTTTCCAACGGCCGTTTCTCCGGTCACCAGCAGGCCGTCAGCTCCCATGCTCACGGCCATAAAGACATCCATGATTTCAGCCCGGGTGGGCATGGGATTCTTGATCATGGAATCTAGCAGCTGGGTGGCAACTATGCTCGGTTTCCCCACCCGCAGCGCAGTGTTTATAGCTGTCCTCTCAATTTCTGGGATCTTCTCCTGTGGAAAATGAGACCCAAGGTCCCCCCTCGCTATCATTATGGAATCTGCCTCCTCAGCTATCTCCTCCAGGTTCCTGACCGCTGAGATGGTCTCCACCTTGGCTATTATGAATGCGTCGCTTCCCAGCGCCTCCAGCCTCCCCCTAAGGTCCCTTATGTCCTGCCCCTTCTTTACAAATGAAAGAGCTATGCCATCTATGCCCTGCCCCACGCTGAACTTCAGGTCATCTAAGTCCTTCTCCGTTAAAGGGGGCAAATCGTATTCTTTGCCCTGAATGGCCACCGTCTTCCTCGAACTGAGCTCCCCATCCATCTCCATTCTTACCGTTACCGTATCCCTTCCTTTGGCTGTAACTGCACCCCAAAGCATGCCCCCCTCAAATGCTACACTATCTCCCTTCTCGGCCAGTTTAAAGAAGTCCCCCGAGGGGATGGGTATACCGTTTCCCTGTAACGAGAAATGCACCTCGGAGTCCGTCTTCACGTTCACCGTTTCAAAATCGCCCAATCTGACCGTCGGCCCCTGCAGGTCGGCCACAACCGGCAGCGGCTTATCAAGCTCGACCTCAACATCCCTTACAATTTTTATCATCCTCTTCATATCTTCCTGTGAACCATGCGAAAAGTTCAACCTTATTATGTCGGCACCTGCCTTGACCATGTCGGTGATGATGGATGAATTTCCAGAGGCCGGGCCGAGGGTCGCCATGATCTTTATCTTTCTCATGTCAGCGTTCAAACATCGGCAGCTATTTATGGGTTACCGAAAAAGGGCAATTTCGCCATAGGGGTTCTCAAGCTCACTATTATTTGGGAACGCTTGTGACATCCTCTAACGTTAAAGCACGCGGGCTTCCCTGATGGCTATCCCTTTACGGGTTGGTAGGCCAACGGGGTGCTTGTTTCTTGATTTAACAACACATAGCCGACATCCATCTTTTGTCCTGCAAAAGTTATCTCCATTTGCGCTAAAGCATCAAAGTTTTACTCCTTCCCCCCAAAGCCTCCAACATCTTTATAAGAGATTTGTGATATGCTTTCCTCATGTCAAAGATTGACTGGTACTTGGACTTTGTAAAACAAGGAAAGATGCCGTCCGACGATGAGCTGCTCGTCCTGTTCAGGCTGACCCCAGACGCTGGGTTCTCTATCGAGGAGGCCGCCGGGCGCGTCGCCAGTGAAAGCAGCGTTGGGACTTGGACTACGCTGACCA
>JAJZYL010000090.1 GCA_021798095.1 archaeon
TTTAATTCTGCTATTAATTTGGCATCTAAGTTTGTGGCGCGTGTGGCTGGTACTAAATCGTTTTTGTGTTGATCCTGTGGCATTTGCCCACTACCCCCCTCTCCGGAAAACATACCGAAATTACCGAACATACCGAAATTACCGAAATAATCTTTCAGGTCGGTGCTCTCTAGTACACCATCAGGCTGCATTGGTAGGACTTTGTTGAAACTGAAGAATGTCACTTCGAAACGCTCCTTTGATAGCTCTATCCCCCAAAAAGTTTTTAACCTGTCATTACTCTTTTCAGGATTGCCATCGCGAAACGCGTCCACAACCTGGCCCCAATACCTGTATTTTTCATTATGCCATTTAATAGATTTTAACGAAATTGTGACCGGCAGCTTTGCTTCCTTCGCCAGTTCTGGTTTAAGCAACTCGCACGCGCTTATTATGGCTTGGATGTATTTTGGAGCACCGTCATATGTCCTGAGCATGATCTTCATCTGGCTTTCTGCAACGTTTGTGACTATATTTTCCAGGCTTTTGTAATTCATGTCGAGTATGTCCGCTAAAAGCTCCTCAGCCCTGTTTAGCAGTGGCGTTGGATCGTTATCGAAATCTCCTAGGGCTATTTTAGGTAGATTTTCAGCTATGGCTCCGTACAATGCTCCCCCCCTTGTGTGCATGGTTCCATCGGTGATGAAATTCACAAAAAAGTCGTAAAGCCTTAAGGTGCTGATTCCCTCTCCAGTAGGTTTACCCCTTAGCGGTTCGACTACATTTAACGCCTGTTCAATCCAAACTTCGTTTTTTTGGCTAAGCCACCCCCAGACAAGGTCGTTATCCACTATCCCCTTCAGTTTCTTTTTGGCAAAGTCCTCGACGGCTCTAAATAACGCAAGGGCATCACCCAGTGAGGAAATCAAGTCCTTTGCCTTTTTTGCTATCCTAGGCACCTTTTGATTTTCGTGGTCATAATCGTAAAGGAATAATCCGAAGCGTCTGCCCAGCGCAGGATTTTCTGAAAGCTTCATGAGTAGATAAGCGAAATCGTTTTTTGGATCGCCTAGGGGATTGGCGTAAATGCCGATGGTGCTGGTGCCTGAAATATCAAACGGATAGGTTGCGTTGTCTACATGCGCCTCTCCCAGTTCCATGAATGAAAGGAGATAACGAAGCAGCTGCCTGGTGCCGGTCTCCTCAACTTGGTCAAACGAAACAGGCTCCTCAGATCCATTAAGGCTGCCTGGTCTTGGGCCATCTAAATCTGCAGTCCCAATAAGGCTGGGCGCCGATGCCTTGTCTTCATGGAGCCCGATGGCTGCAGCAAATTCGGTCTTTCCTGTGTTTGGAGGCAACACTTCAATGAAATGCGGATTGGTCTTCATCTTAATGCCCTTTAAAAAGGTGCATTTTCTAACCAGGATGACATTGGGGTCGGTTATAGCGTTGTCATTGTTAATTATGACATTTAGAACATCCTTTTCCCAATTAAGATCCTTTAACAGGGCAGGATCTTTTAAAATGTTCACAGGCTTGAAATAAATTAGAAAATTGCCAGCGCCATATTCTCCAGCTATCTCCTCAAGCTTTTTTTGCAATCTTTTTGGCAATGCCTGTGTTAGGTTGCTTATTTCACCGCTGTCAAGCGGCACTAATGAATAGTGATGTTTTGTTGGCTTGATATAGTTATCTGTATCATAGAGAATGAGCGGAGGTTGCTCTCGTAATGTATGGGCCTCGTAAAGCTTGAATTCCTGACTTAATTCATCAAGGCCATCGGCCATTATTTGCCTGGGCTTTGCGTACAGTGGTAAAATGTATTGAAAGCCGATGCTCTTACGTAGTAAATTATTATTCATTCCTCTTTTCCTCCATGTCGCGCTGTGCACGCATGTGTCGGCAGAGCAACGCAACTCCGCAGGTTATGCATAAATTGGGAAATATTGAACGGGTTTCGCCCAGGCAGCCAGGCAATGAATCCTCCGGCATGTCAATATTGACAATTTCCCTTTTATCTAATGGACGAGTGCCTGGGCCGCTCGGGGGGGCGGCCTCTCTTTTTTCCATCATTTATTCCCCTCTGTTTCTGCGGATAACGGCGCGTCGCCATGTACACGCTTATCTGTTGATTGACTTCCCATATCACTATATAGATATGCAAAGTTGGCGCGCTTGCTGATCTCATCACGCGCAAGCTTCTCAAGAACCGCCTGCTCTATAAAATCGGAGACACTTGTTATCCTATTTGGTGATTTAACGAGCTCTGCTGCCCTGAGGTAAATGTTTTCCTTAATCACGGTACTCCGGTAGCCCACTCTTGCCATGTACGTAGGTACGTACCAAACCTTTATAAATATTACCTAAGTACGTACTATGTAAGGCAGTTGCCGAAAGAAGGGTACGCTTCAATAAATATCTCCGAAGAGTCCGCCAATAAGGCCAGAAATGAGGCCCAAAAAATGGGCATAAGTTTGGTTGAATACTTTGATAACTTGATAAGCGGCGCACAAGCAGACCAGCTGATTCACACTGGCCTTCTTAAAGCCTACCTAATGAAAATATCTTACTCTCTGATAGACACAGACCGCATGGCTTTGGATATAAATAAAGACGCGTGGAAATATCTAAACAGTATCAAGAAGGTACCTAATGAAATTAACGGGGATGAGCTCTTTATTGGATACTTTACACTAGTAGAAACAACTAATGAACTGTTAGAGCAAGGCATCAAGCCCTTTGAGACACTACTATGGCCACTAATCGGTATGCTATTTCAAGATTCGGTAAACTCATTAGAGGAATACAGGAATGAATCAGTACCACTCATTCAAAAGATTACAAAACCATTCATATCCTATGAAGGTGTGTGGACAGCCAACATAGAGGAGCTTGTTAAAAAATTAAGGGATATAATCACCAATGCTAACCAACTTAAGCAACTATTCCCAGAGGACCATGAAGTCCAAAGGCTTTGCGCCGCTATGCAACCTTATATTAAAAGCATTGAAGTTAAAATTGAACTGCTTGATAAATGGCTCCATAAAACTAACAAGGCTCTACCTGGGGACCACAATCCTTAGTTATACCATGCCTGGTATAACCCCCTGTCCTTTAGTCATCCTACCTTTCCAAGAACTCTGATCTAATCGGCTAAAATACCCCCCTCTAAGGGGTGCGCCACTAACGGGAGGATACTTTAAGCGATCTAAGCTTATTATCTAACCCGTCATATAACGTAACCAATATTTTAGCCAAACAGCTGTATAAATAGAGGATATACTTCCTTATTGCAGATAATTTTTAATTTCAAGAGGCCACATCGGTAACATTAATAAAGTTGATACACGAGAATAATTTTGAAAATAAATGCATATAAAGCTATTAATTGGCTTAGAAAGGTTTGATATAGAAGATGGAGAAATACCTGAAGCCCCTATCAAACTTGGAGAATTCAGTCTGAGGCCAACTGTTGAAAACGATCTTAGATATGCGGAGCTATTTAATGATATGTACCTGCTTGTGATGTTAAAATACAAAGCGGAAGTCGAATATGAACAGAATGAAAGTGATTTTGTTATTGGTGTAGAAAAATTATATCCAAGGCTAAAAAATAAAAAATATACGATAAAGGAGGGTGATGATCTAGTATTTATTGAGAGTGAGGGATCTAAGAGAGCTATAAACAAGGATGAATATTTAGGAAATAATCGCTTTATTGACTCTGCGAAGATAACAATGGATGCCATTAAAAATAAAGTAAAGCCCCTTGTTACGGCTTTACACCTTTACCAAAGAGGTTTTGTTAACCCTTTTCCGACGGTAATTAAAATTACGAGGGATGATGGCGTAGAGATGAGCCCCATAATACGTGGCATATATGTTTCCAAGTCTGGGGCAGATTTTTATTCATTGCGCATGGATGAGCTTGATGGTTTTTCAAAATTCATAACTGACACCATCAAAATATTGCCAAGAGCTATCAAAGATGAACCTGCATTTAATTACTTGAATAGGGGGTTGATGGATTCAGATTTGACAACGGACATTATATCTTTTAATGACAATAAATTTGCTATCCTAGATTATATAGCTGGAATGGAATCCCTGTTCGATATTGGGGGCGAATTAAGGTTCACGCTTTCTCTCTATGCGGCTTTCGCTCTGGGCCAGAATTATGAAGAACGAAAAAAGTGTAAAGACTTAATTTCGGAATTATATGGCATTAGAAGTAAAATTGCTCATGGTGATGATGTAGGAAAAACAGAAGAAGAATTAGAAGACTTGTCTAAAAAAGCTGAAGATATATTAAGGCGTCTCCTTAATAACTATTTACAATATCTAGCTAAAGGTAGACGTAAAGAAGATTTTAAAAAAGATATTGAGGCAAAAATATTAGGCAAAGAAGCCCTTTGACTAACACGGCCAAATTGAACAATTAAAAAGAGGAGCCATTACCGGCATCACGCCGACCTAGCTATAGAAATATAGATATGATCTATGCCAAACAACTTACCCTTTGTTCATCCAGCCTGCCCTTAGATGCTTCGTCCAAATTTGGACTAAGCATGTCCTCATTTGTTTTCCTGCCAAGCTTTTCGTACGTCATTTCTGCAGCAATTGCTTGCCTTTGCCTCAAGGAGCTTAATATCGCCATTCATGATGCGCTCTTTCAGCTCAGGGGCTTTGATCAGCACTGACTTGACAGTTGAAACATAGGTGCGGTTCACACCCAGCAGTTTGCCCGCCTGTTCATCTGACCTGCCCTTAGAACCTTCGTCAAAATTTTGACTAAGGTCTGGATTTGTATTAGGGCGCGTGCCAGCAAGTTCGATTTGCCTTTGCCTCGCCTCCTCCTTTAACAAGCCCCTTGGAACCCATTATCCCGCAAGCCAAAAACACCCGCCCTGAGGGGTGCGCCACTACCATGCCGTGTGGGATGTCTTTTTGACGGTCTTGCCATGGTAAATTAGATTAATGACTTTTAGGTGTTAAGAAGTGCGGACGGCCCTTTAGGGGGGGTTATCGTCATTTTCCGGTACATTTATAATTTGCGTGCGAAATTGGTTTGTTTCATGTTT
>JAJZYL010000091.1 GCA_021798095.1 archaeon
CGTTCTACAGGAAGTGGGATAGGCGGAGGAAGCTGCCAGTGCAGCAATTGGGGTATGGAGGCATGGAGATATGAACACGAAACAACGCGTTAATAATTTCAAGAAACTACACAATTTTATTTCCTTCCTAATGATAAAAAAGTAACCATGATAAATCAATAACTTATTTAGTAGTACATTAACTAGCGCTTTTGCAAGAAAATTGCGACTATAAAAATTACCAAAGAAACACTGAACCCCAATATGCCTGCAGTTTCATCAATGAAGAAAGACGAAACGATGATGCCAGATGCGCTTATCCCTGCTATTGCGCCCCAAAGAAATTTAACTTTACCTATATTATTTTGAGTGTTAACGTTCTGGTTAATTTCAAGGTAATCCTTGAGCATTTGGGGAATTTCGAGCGAAGCGTTAAGAGCCTGTCCTATTCTATCAATGTTATATTTGAGTTCATCGAGATATATATCGGTCATCAGGCCTTCGTCTCGTAACACCGATCCAAGATATCTAATAAAATTAAATTGCTCATCAAGCATTTTTGTTATTCCATCAAGTATTGAAATAGTCCTTATGTAAAGGACTAAATTACGAGGGAGCTTAAAGGGGAACTGATATATTGTCCTGTTAGCAACTTCCATTAATTCCCTTACATCTGCCTCTTCAACCTTCGTCCCATGCATATCTGAAAGCACCAATTCAATTCCCCTCTTTATTACGTACCTGTTAGCCGATGGTTGAAGGACCCCGAGATCCAGCAGTGAATCCAAAATTCTGTCCACGCTGCCGCGGGCTATTGCGCCATAAAGGCGAATGAGCTTGGCCCGTGTTTCCTTATCAAGTCTACCTGTCATGCCAAAATCGTAAAGTATAATTTTCCCGCTGGGTGTTACAGAAATGTTTCCGGGGTGAGGGTCTGCATGGAAAATATCGTCATTAAGCATCATTTCCATATATAATTTTGTTACCTTCCTGGCAAGTTCCCTCCTATCTATTTGAAAAGAGTCAAGGGATTTGATGTCAGTAATTTTAATACCTTCAATATACTCCAGCACGAGCACCCTCTTGGTGGAAACCTTTTCGTAGCAATGAGGGATCAATACATCGCTATTCCTTAGATTCCTTCTTATCGCAATTAGATTTAACCGTTCCTTTTCATAGTCAACTTCCTCCATTACGGTTTCGGAGAACTGTTCCACTATTGAACTACCGACCGAAGCGAGCCCTTTATCAATGAATTTACCTACAAGAGGCATCAGCTTTTTTATTACTACTGTATCAACATCAAGCTGTTCTTTGATGTGAGGCCTATTAACCTTGACGACTACATCCTTTCCTTTATATTTGGCTCTGTACACTTGACCCAGGCTCGCCCCTACTACAGCTTCTAGATCAAATGCGTCAAATGTTTTATTTATAGGGCCAACATCCTCTTCAATTATGCGTTTGGCGTCGTCAAAAGGAGCAGGTGGTACGTCATCCTGTAACCTCGCAAATTCATCCATATATGGCTGAGGGAGAACATCAGGACGCACCGATAGTAATTGACCAAGCTTGATAAATGCTGGTCCTAGATCAATAAACGATTCGACTGCGGCCTTCGCGTGTACTCGGTATTTATTCAGAGAAACAAGCCTACCGTTATTTCTGAATATTTCATTTCTGTCACTACGATATTTTATGGCAACCGGAATTAATTTCAATAACACTTTAAAATATCTTAACCTTTCCTTTTGCGTCAATTTTAGTAATTTAATAGGATGTATTTATAAATGTAGATACAGCTACGCGAAATATTTCATATTTTAAATTGAACTCTTCCGCTTGACAATATATCATAATGGAGATGCAAGAGAACCATAAAGACGTTCAAAGCAACTTAATTTTACGCAATGATATGGTTTGCAATTTACATGTAGAAAACTAGATTTTCTTTAAATCAGTTAAAAAGCCTTTTTATTAGTGCTTGTACCAGTATGGCACCACAGGTTATGTTCTTACAGTTTGATTATACTGATTACAAGCTTAGAGAAATTAAATCTTTGGTTTAGTCATATAACTCCAAGATAGTATTGCAGCGAGCATTATAAATGATGTAGCTAGTCCAACCAGTCCGGCAGCAACTATCTGGCTATTGCCAAAGATGTCCATCAGCGCAAGCCAAAGCCCTCCGAATACGTTAGTGTATCTTACGAAGAGATAACCTAGAAATCCCACTGCGTAGCCTATCAACCAGAGTCCTACTATGACTCCAACTCGTCCCATTGATATCACCTAAAGCATATGTGTTTTCTGTTTTTATTAATTTTAATGACAAAAATAGTTGACCTTATTGTCTAATATGAACATAGGAAGTAATTATGAACTTTATCTGGGGATAGCATCATCCCAAAAGATTAATTTAATAGAATCAGCATAGATATGTTCTTGACCAGTAGAAATGAAGTTCAATCCATTTTACTGACGGGATTGAAAGCGGCAGACCCTCGTGATGCAGTTAAAAAGGCGATTTCCGTT
This sequence comes from archaeon, assembly GCA_021798095.1. Lineage (GTDB taxonomy): Archaea > Thermoproteota > Nitrososphaeria > Conexivisphaerales > UBA164 > JAJZYL01. The sequence continues at coordinate 2,515 of JAJZYL010000091.1, forward strand.
AATAGGGGGGAAGTAGTCATAGCAAATAGAAAAGTCGGCCGCCTATCAGAACGTAATATAATAATAGTAGGGGCAGGAAAGGCTGCAGCCTCTATGGCTCAAGGCGTAATGGATTCAATTCCACAGAAGATCAAGTCAGGTATCATAATTGTTCCTAATATGGTAGATATAGAGGGCATAAATGTTCGTCAGGGCGATCATCCGCTTCCGTCGGGGAGAAATACAACATATACATCTGAAGTTATAGATTTCGTCAGGGCCGCCACTGCGAAGGACTATCTCCTGGTCCTAATCTCTGGAGGAGGATCGTCGTTACTAGAAAAGCCAAAGGAGGAGGTTACTCTTTCAGCTGAAAGGAAAGTAATAGATGCCCTTATGAAGGCCGGAGCAGACATATTTCAATTGAACGCCGTAAGAAAACATATTTCTGATATCAAGGGAGGACAATTAATTAATTATTTTAAAGGAAAAGAGTGTATATCTCTTATGGTGTCTGATGTGCTAGGCGATGACTTGGGAACTATTGCTTCAGGCCCTACAGTTGGTGATCCAACTACCTATTCAGATGCTTTGTCTCTACTTTCAAGGTATAAATTACTGGATGATAACAAGGAGATAGTTGATCTACTAAGACGCGGGGCTAATGGGGAAATCGCAGAAACTCCCAAGCCCGGTGATCAGCTTCTTAACAGGGTCCACAACAGGCTAATATTGAACAACCTCCCGTCGTTGAACACCATGAAAAGGGAATCCATCAAGTATGGTTATAGGCCCTTCCTTCTGACCAGCGCTATGCAAGGGGAAGCCAGGGAGGTAGGCAAGCTCCTTGCGTCTATAGCCTGGAATTTCAAAGGAAGGAAAATCGCGTTGATTGCGGGAGGAGAAACTACGGTCACCGTAACAGGAAAAGGACGCGGTGGCCGTACTATGGAATTGGTTATATCTGCAGCTTTAACCAACCAGCACCTCGGCTCTTCAACTGCAATATTTGGTTGTATTTCAACTGATGGAAAGGATGGAAATACAGATGCTGCCGGCGCTATAATAGGAAAAGATGATATGGCAAATATTATAAGCATGAATCCCGACTTATATCTAAGAAATAATGATAGCTATACGTTACTGGACAACCTTGGGTTGACTGTGAAGACAGGACCCACTGGAACTAATGTGAACGACTTATTCATTGCACTTTGTGCTGGCTAAAAACCTAATAAATAATTCCTACTATTTCGGATCAATCACCTAGCTTTATTGGCAAATATTTATTAGATGTGAACTGGATAATTATGTCATGCAAAATAACAGGACAGTTAACGATGTTATGAACAGGGATATCCAAACCATAGGCGCAGACGAACCACTTTCAAAGTGTGTGGGGTTGCTGAAGGCTAAAAAAATGCTGATAGTGCTTGACCAAAAAAAATATGCCGGTATAGTAGATGAGTCAATAGTATATCGCCAAGGATTAGATCTTAAGAGTACGAAGGTAAGGGCAGTATTAAAGAGGGTTCCAAAGCTCTCGCCTGATACTCATCTTGAAGAGGTTGCAAGGTTGATGGTCGAAAGCGGTGTCAAGCATTTGCCAGTTCTAAGGGATAATGAACTTCTTGGCGTCATTTCTTCGAAGGAAATACTGTCATTTTATGCTGAGGATAAGTTTTCACTGGAGGAGGTTTCTAGCATCATGGTTAGACGCCCTCTTGTAATTGGCGCAGATAATTCAATCGCCCAAGCCCTTTCTTTGATGAGGGAAAACGGTGTATCCCGTTTGCCTGTAATTAAAGGGGAAAGGTTAGCCGGGATAGTTACACTGCACGATATAGTGAGGAAAGCGATGGTGCCTAAACAAAGAGTGGAGAGGGACAGACAGATGAGCATAGATGGCCGAATGTTTGGCGCGGAGATTAGATCCATAATGGTAGAAGAGGTGATAACTGGCAATAAGAACTATAGCATACGCAAAATCATAAATTTAATGCTAAAGAATGATATCTCAAGCGTGCCTATAGTTGATGATGGGAAGCTTATTGGGCTTGTCACAACCAGCGATATACTTGAACATATAGCGGCTCAAAAAATGCAAACCCCCGTGGTTTTTATCCAGCTAGCTTCCAAGGATGAGGTTGAGAATATAGACATGGAGGAAATTAATTCTATACTAGGAAGATTAGTTAGAAAATATCAGAAGTTTACCGGCAATGCATCCATAACAGTGTATGTGAAAAGACATAAAGAAAGGAAAAGAGGTGATATCCTAACACATGTCAGGCTACAGATATTAGCCTCTAATTATAGTGAAACAACAATTGGAGAAGGGTGGGGTGTCTATTCAGCGCTTAGGGTAGCGATTAAAAATATGGAAAAGAAAATCCAAAAGCAAAAGGAGCTAGTAGCAATGGAAGGAGAAGAATTGCTATATGACACATTAAAGTTTCTAACGTAGCAGGAACTAAGCATAATATTGTGACTAATAACTATAGATTATCCGCATATGGC
>JAJZYL010000092.1 GCA_021798095.1 archaeon
CGCCTTTACGCCTTCTTGCACGCTAAAATTTACCCGTATTTTTAGGGCGTAAGTGTGATTATCGATGCCACTATCTAAACCTGATCAAATATGCTCCGGCCGGGATTTGAACCCGGGTCCTCGGCTCGAGAGGCCGATATACTTGACCGAGCTGTAATACCGGAGCGTAGATGTTCTATCGAATAATATCCTCTATGGTTAATTTAAAAACTTTAGGGTTAGTCCTTTATTACATAAGGAGTTATTCACTCTAAGGATGATGCACCACCGCCTGTACCCACTAGGATAAAGGCTAGACCCAGGAGCGCTATATCTACATCGCGTGAAATTATAAATACCGTTATCTAGCTTTGTGTGTTATGATATTCTCGTATCCAAAAATTAACTATCAGATTAATCTGTACAAAGGTACGGATATGGAAAATATTTATTAAGCATCAAGCGCAGCGTAGATTATGGATATATTAGAAGTTATAAAGGGAAAGATAGAAGTAAGAGAGTTCTCTGATGCAGAAATTCCATTTGAAGACCAAATCAAGGTGCTCGAGGCTGGCAGGTTTGCAGCTAGTGCCTATAACAAACAGGAATGGCGGTTCATACTTATAAATGATAAGGGGCTATTGAAAAAGATCGGCGACCTAGCACCAACAGGCTCATATATATCCACCGCAGCTTTTGCAATAGCTGTCTATCTAGATAAAGACGTATCACTTGCCACGATTGATGGTACTAGAGCAGTTCAGAATATGATGCTTGCGGGATGGTACCTAGGCTTGGGTTCGTGCTGGGTTGATGGCCTGAAAAGGGATGATATCTCTAAGTTGCTGGGGGCACCGGACAGCATGCGTTTATTTACAGTGATTCCTTTTGGAAAACCGAAGAAGAAGCTTCTAGGCAAGAAAACTAGGAAACCACTAGAAGAGATAGCGTACATTAACAGATTTGGGAGTAAATTAGTGGCGTAGTAGCCACCTATTTTTACCCCAGCTTAGCAGGTAAGTGGCTTGGATTTTGTATTGAAGGTACGGATCGTATTTTCAATATACCCCAACTCGTCAATTTCAACCCTTATAACATCACCATCCTTCAGAAATGACCTTGGATCATTAAAATACCCCGACCCAGCCGGAGTCCCAGTCATTATAAGGTCACCAGGCTCCACCGTCATTATATAGCTGATTTCTGATACAATTGTCGGGACATCAAGAATCATCTCGCTTGTTTCACTATCCTGTTTTAACATGCCATTTACCCAAGTGCGCAGCCTGAGGTTCGAAGCATCACCTACCTCATCGACCGATACTATCCAGGGACCAGCTGGCGCAAAGCTATCGAGGCCTTTTCCACGAGTCCATTGATAGTCTCCAAACTGAAGCTCTCGAGCAGATAGGTCATTAACTATACAGTACCCCATTATGTAATTTAGTGCGTCAGTTCGCTCTATGAACTTCCCCTTTTTACCCATAACTATTCCTAGTTCTCCTTCATAATCAACGTCCTTAACAAAATCGGGAACATGAATATCATCAAAAGGTCCAGCTATGGCAGAATACGGTTTCAGAAATATGGTCATCCTCTTATCCTTCCTATTTCTTTTTCGGTGGGTTTTGTAATTATAGCCCAAGCCTATAACCTTCGGCCTTTCAGGTAACGGAGCAAGAAAGTTTAAGCTATCCAATGGAACTCCTTTTCCCTTAAGAGGCAACGCATTTAGTAGGGAGTTAAAATCTGAAGCAACCGGTATCACGCTTTCATCATATGATACGCCCCAAATGGCTTGGCCATCCATCGTGAACTTGACCAATTTCATAGTCGGGGTTTGTAATATGGACTATTAAGACTTCGCGACGAAATTAATAACCTATAGGGAATTGTTTGTTGTATACCAAAATATCAACGATTGGCATAAGAAGGTATTTACAAGTCGTTATACCCCCTTCATGATCTAAAAAAAGTGGCGGTGAGCATTTCCTTTGCCTTTATCCTAGCGTTGAACATACCGGTCGGCCTCTTAAGCTTCGACTAGCGCATTATTATGCGATTTCGTCAAGCTACCAATGAGGTTAAATGACTACCTCCGGCTTACTTAGATTAGCCGTGTCATGGAGATCCGCCAGTTGGTCAACTTCTCCTCACTCAGCATTATACGTTCAACTTGCCTTCGCCTAGCGCGCGTAGCCCATAACATATAGCAAGATATGATTAAGTTTATTTAAGTAGCTGACGCAATTAAAGAGGAACAATCACCATATAAGATAATAATTTTTACATTTACAAAGGAATAATAAGAGGCTAACAAAAAGGTGAACCATGGACTTAATCCAAGCTATAATGGGAAGGCGAAGCATCAGATCATTTTCAAACTCCCGTGTGCCCATTGACATGATTGAGCAGTTGGTTAGATGTGCTACAGCGGCGCCAAATCCTCACAATAGTAGGCCTTGGCATTTTATAGTTATAGATGATGAGGGAGTGAAAGGACGCTTGGCATCATCACTCGTTAACAGTTATAGGGAAAGCGGCCAGGGAGATAAAACAATTCTTGAATCGGCTCGTTTAAAGACCACTGCTCCCCCCCTAACCATCATAGGATGTGTAGACAAAAGGATGCTGAAAAAGGATAATGATTTAGAATACATGATGGCCACCCAAGGTCTAGCTGCGGCGGCGGAAAACATTTTAGTGGCGGCAACGGCGCTGGGATTATGTGGATACTGGAGGGCAGCCCCTCTTACCTGTATGCCAGCTGTAAGAAAGGCGCTGGCTATACCTGAATATGTGGACCCCCAATGGATGCTTCATATAGGGTTTGCAGGAGAGGCTTCAAAGAAGGCTAGGGTCAACGAGCCAGGAGAAAATGTAATCCATTACAATTGTTGGTAAGATAAGGAGTCTTAATTTGTAAATATCTTAGGTGTATTTGTAATATGAAAAAAGGTGATTCGATCACATTTATTTCCTTCGCACTTGGATTACTGATCGCATCATTCAGTTTTAGTTTGGCCCCCCTTATATCTACCTGGTATAGGTTACCGCTTTTCGTGATCACCTTACTGGTTGCGTGGGGTGCTATATGGCAGACTACTGGCTCTCTTTTAAGTGGAAGGCTATCGGATAAGTTTGGAAGAAGGGGTTCATACAAGTTCGACATCATATGTATGCTAATAGGCATAACGGTATTTATAATTTCACGCGATGTAGATATAGCGCTCCTGGGTCTAGCCTTTATCCTAGTGGGTACAGGCGGCGAATACTCAGCGATTTCAGCTGCCACGCATGAAATGTTCTCTTCAAGATTTCGCGGAACGGCCATGTTGCTTGAGCTCGATTTCGTCAATATCGGAGGTACACTTTCTGCACTTACTCTGATATTGTTGGTGGGGGCGTCCATAGTGTTTCAACGCCTTATCATATCCGCATTCATACTTGCCGTTGTAGCATTTATAGTGGTAAGCCGATTTCGAGTCAGCGAGTCCGGCCTATGGGTTATGGCCAGTGAAAGCAAATCTGAACTTAGCGGTCCTACCATAAGGTATAGGCTATTCACAGCCATCGCTATAGGTATTTCTGAAGCACTTGGATTCAACCTCATAGTATATGGGCTTGGGCCATACTATTTCCCTGGGCTCACTTTGTGGATAATCTTCATTGGTAATTTAACTGAGGCCGTAGCGGGATTGACGGGCTTCTTTTTGGACAGATTCTCGAGAAAGCTCTTCCTGATGCTAGGGACTGGCGGATCCCTTTTCATTTTCGTCGTGATGTTTTTAACCAGCAACAGATGGATTTCAGACCCTGAATTGTTTTGGGTACCCTTTATAATATATAATGGGTTCATAGCTGTGATCTTCATGACTACATATACGTTTAACGGAGAACTCTGGCCCACCAAGAAACGGGGTTCATATACCTCCATAGTTAATTCCACGGTCTGGGCTTCCTTAATACCGGCGGAGTTGATCCTTCCCTATTTCTCTAGGCCTATATACATGATCGTTATTGCGGCAGGGTGGGTTATTGGATTCTCTTCGGCTCTAGTGTGGAATAAGCGAGGCATAGAAACTGCAGGCAGAAGGGGTGCATTAGAAGCTTCTGGTGAAAGGTTCAAGTCCTCTTAAAAGTCGATACCGAGCTTTGCGAGATACCCAAGATCATAAATATGTTTTATCTTCTTCATTTCGGTTACAATATCGGAGATTTCTATGATTTCGGGATAAGCTCTCATGCCGGTAAGCACTATGCTTGTTCTCTCATTTTTAGCCTTCAGTAAATCCATTACCTGCTCCACCTCTATCAAATTCCAATCAATAGCATTAAGCAGTTCATCGAGGATCACTACATAGTAGTCGCCGGATGTCACTAGTTGTTTGGCAAACGCCAGGGCCTCCATTGCGGCCGAAACATGCTCCCCCCTATCACGTCTATCGTTCATTATTCCTACGAAACCTATACCCTTCAGATAGACTTCCATATACGGGGAGAGCATTTTCGTAGCTCTAACTTCACCAGAATGTGAGTTTGATTTGATGAATTGGACTACGCCTACCTTAAAATGATGCCCAGCCGCGCGCATGCCTAGTCCGAACGCAGCTTCGGTCTTGCCCTTCCCATCACCATAGTAAACTATGATCAGGCCTCTCCTTATTGATTTCTTGTTCTGCATTGATTTTTATATAATATCGCCTTAAATAAATCTTCATAGCTAAATATCGTATTTAATGCGATCTATAGCCTTAACAACCAGATGATTACACCTATTATGCTTCCAAGTGCAACATATCCGGCCAATGGAAGCCCATAGCTTTCCTCTACCATCGATTGCGGGTTTTCCCACTTCGCAAGCGTTTCGTAAGCTGATTCAGGTGGCCCGTTTAGCTTCACTCCATCTATGCTTTCGGGTATCCAGCAATTTTCCCGCCTAGCCTGCTCAACGCTAACACTTTTCTTGAACTTCCACCCCTGTACCAAGCCCA
>JAJZYL010000093.1 GCA_021798095.1 archaeon
AGAGGGCTTTAGCCGCTGATCCGTTGGCCATGCAAAAGAGATAATAAGGTACAGTAAATTTGCATATGTCATGCCGGAGATCAGGCACGACCAGTTATCGGATTTTAGTAGCATCGATCAACAGCTAAATAGCGTTACATCTAAATGCGAACTTTGTGGTCCTTCCAATAGCCTAATTTTATCGATAAAAAAGGTTGGGAACTACATTAAGATAAGCAAAGAAGAAGATGCCGATTGGGATGTAAAGGTCATAAAGAACCCTCACCCCCTGTTCGATGAAAATTTTAGCGGCGAGTGGGGGGAAGGCCCATTCAAGAGTGAGCCCGCCAAGGGGACCGATGAAGTCATAGTTCTAGGCCCCGCGCATCTCCCTTTTCAAAACTTAAGCGTTCAACTTATCGCAGAAGGGCTTTATGCAGCTCAGGAAGATATCAAGATGATTTCATCCAGAAGCCGCATTACATATGTAAGTATGGCTTTGAATTCAGCGTTGGGGACTGACCATTCGGGCCATCCAACACTTTCGATCACGGGATTGACATTTATTCCTAGGGCAATAATGAATGAAATGAGGGCCTTTAAGGATGAATACGATAATAGAGCGTCATGCCCGGTTTGTGAAATAGTAAAAGCTGAGACAAATGGCCCACGGCAAATATACAGAAGTGATAACTTCATCGTGGTCTTGCCATGGTCGCCAGCGCGGGATAATGAGATAAGGGTCCTGCCCATTCTACACTCCAAGCCCTTCCAAAAATTAACACAAAAGGAAATCGATGACTTGGCATTGATTCTAAAGCTAACGGGTTCGGCTCTCTATAAGAAATCAGGTAAAGATTATGGAATAGCGTTTCGCCTCAACCCTGTTAAGCGCTCGAGCCTTTTTTACCATTGGTACATGAGCGTCTTTAATATTAATAATGCAAGGGATATGTATAAAGAAAATTTGGGGTTAATCATCATGGAAAAATCACAAAACAGAGACGCGGAACCGATGTCCAAGGTGTTCAGAGAATCATTTACTGAATATGTTGGGATGCAGACTGTTAAACATGATTCAGGAACGTCCATGTCGGGTTAAATTTATTTAGATTTCTATCTGATTCATACATCGGCCTAACTCGATATGTTATTTTGTAATGTGAACAATATCCTCCGATGCCAGAGGAAATATATGCCTCGGCTAGCAAGCGTTAAATAATGCGTTGTATACGCCACACCAAATGAATGAGGATCTTAGCACTCATCTGGAGATATTTGGGGTGGAAGGTATTCCGGAAATAAAATATGGCGACGATCTGCCCCATTTGATCTACAATGCTATTACAAAAAAGGATGAACTCCAAGACGGCGACATAATAGTAGTAACTTCTAAAATCGTTTCAAAGGCTGAAGGGAGATATATTGATTTGAATACGGTCAAGCCCAGCGATTTTGCCAAGCGAATTTCAAACACACTAAAAAAGAACCCAAGGGAAGTCGAAGTCATACTTAGAGAATCCAAGAGCATAATAAAGATACGGAGAGGGATAATAATAGTAGAGAGCAACCAAGGCGTTATATGCGCTAATGCCGGTATAGACAGGTCAAACCTGGAGGGAGATAAACTGGTCCTCCTCCTACCCAAGGATCCTGATCGTTCGGCTAGATGGATGAGGCGTGAAATAGAAAAGATGTCAAAGAAGAGAATAGCTCTGTTGATCACAGATACCTACAGCCGTGCTTGGAGGGATGGTCACATTGACTATACGATAGGCGCATCCGGATTGAGGCTTTTCAGGGATTATAGGGGTAAAAAGGATCATTTCGGAAGGCCTCTAAGGGTTACAAATATAGCTCAAGCCGATGAATTGGCGGCGGCTTCCGAGCTAGTCATGGGAAAATCAATGATGATTCCTGTAGCAGTTATACGTAATTACAAGTATGAAATTGGGGAAGAAAGGGCTATCAAGTTAAACAGGCCTATTGCAAGGGACCTTTTCAGGTAAATGTTGCGCGTAAATAATTAAAAATTTTTAATTAAATAATAAATAGAAAAGGAAGAATTTACTTCCTTTTCACTGTTATTTCTATTGTAGAAACGTTTCTTCTTTGGTCAGCTTCTCCGACGAGTTCTGTTCCAGCTTTTATATTCTTTATTTCATATGTGCTGTTTCCAAGCCTGTTAACTAGCACTTCTGCTACATCAACAGCCCTAGATATTGACCTTCCCCTAGCCCTCAGTATAATTTCTTCGTAAGTTGCGAGTTGCATTTGGGCTGAAAGGGCATACACCATGACCGGCTTCTTTCCTATGAATATATTGTTAGCTGGTGATTCCCTGCGTGGCGCTGCTGTTCGAGCTGCTTCTTCTGTTGTTCCTTCTACATCCTTTTCTGTGTTCGCCATGTTTGTTCTGGATAGCTTCTTTTTGTGATCTATTTATATTTTTTGGTTCAATTCTCTCATCTATTTGCTTTAAATTTTTAACGCGCTAGGAACATAGATACGTGATGAAGCTGTCAGACGACAATATAAAGCAGATTATAAGGCAGAAGGTGAGGGGCCTAACAACAGGCTAGATGACGCAGCTGCAGGACGTCAATCCGAACTTGTTGCAGAAATGTCCAACTCCCTTACCTTATTTCTACGGTGATTATGGAAGCTAGGACGACGATAACATAACGCCTTTACGCCTTCTTGCACGCTAAAATTTACCCGTATTTTTAGGGCGTAAGTGTGATTATCGATGCCACTATCTAAACCTGATCAAATATGCTCCGGCCGTGATTATAAGCTTTTGGTACAAATCCCCGCTAACGGCTTAGTCCGGCCCATAATAGGCTAATCAAAATTTAGAAAAATAGGGAGGATGTGGAGTCGGAGGGGCCCCTACTTTGTCCATGCTTCGGACACCGTCGGCGGCGCGTAGTAGACGCAGATCTTCGCCGCCTCGTCGGCCTTGAACGGCGCTGTTTCCTTTCCGTCTTCCGTGGGCGGGAACTGCGCCTGGATGCTCTGCATGTCCCTGAACACCAGACAGGTGGCCATGTGGGCGCACTTGAAGCAGGTGGCGTTTTGAAGGACGTATTCCTTCCCTTTAGGGTCCATACTGAAGCATCTCCAGCCACGCGTTCGGCGCCCTCTTGGCCGTTACGAACCTGTGCTCCTCGTAGCCGTCCTTCTGGATCACATAGCCGCGGCCATCAAAGGTCAGTGCGAATATCCTGCTCCTGTACGCGAGCCCCCTCTTTCCATTGGTGATCTCCAGCGTTACCCTCATGTCGGGTTCCACGTCTTCAAAGTCGGCGTACTGAAAGCCCATGCCATCAAACATCTTGGCCACCCGCTGGAGCGCCTCTCCAAATTTGGCGTCATCCATCACCAGTTGGGACACGTTCACTCGACCTCCGCCAGCATTGCCTTCGCTGCCTTCCTGTGCTCGGCCATGATCTCCTTGCACGCCTTAACGTTCATGTCAGCCATGGATATGAAGCCGTGCTGGTACCATTTGCCGGCGAAGTCGTAAAGCACCTCAAAGAGGTGGTTGCCTTCACTGTCCCTGTAGTCTGTCCATTCTGAGAGCTTCCACCGATGCTGTGGAGCATCGGCGAACTTGTTCAGATAGCCGGGCGCTATCCGGTCGAACTCATCCTTGGTGAGCTCTGCCCTGCTGAAATCGATGTCTGTCAAAACGACCCCACCATCAGCAGCGCGTCGTCCATGCTGCGTGTCCCGTTCTGCACCTCTGCCCATGTCTCGATGGCGCGGTTGAGCCTGGCCCTGAACCAGTCCCTGTGCCTCGCTTCGAGTTTCGTGTGCGTCAGCGGGTCTGTGATCCGGTTAAAGGCATCCCATACCGTCATGTGCTGGAAGCCCACGACCGCCTTTGTCTTCTTCGCGAAGTCGATGAACGGAAGGTACTTCTTTGGCAGTGATACAGCTAGTATGTTAGCCAGCTGCATGTTCAGGCCTATCTGGGTCCACTGCCTGTAGGTCTGTAGCTGTTCTTCCAGCCCAGCCATCAGCGGCTCCATGGCAGACTCCGCGTCCTTTGTCAGTTGGGCGACATCGATAAGCTTCGGCAGCGAAACTGTGTTCCTCCCTTCAGGCACCGTCATGCCGTTGGTGCAGGCCAACCTCAACGTGTAGCCGCTGAAGCGGTAGCCGGTCGAACCGTCTATCGAGTTCTTCATCTGGAACCCGACGGCGACCAGGTCGCCAACCTTCACCTCCTTTGGCCTGTCGTTGCTGATGTAGCTCGCATAGACGGAAAGTCCGCCCCTGCCGTATTCCACCCTGTCCTGCTTGAAGCCATGCTTCTCGGCCAACGCATTTGCCACATCCAAGGCCACCTCGTTTGGTATCAGCCTGAATGTCAGGCCCTTCACGATGGTCATGCGTTCATGCCTCTGCGCGTTCGGCTCGATCTCCACGAGCTGATACCTCTTTGGGGTCAGCCCGGTACGATCGAATGCGCCGACCGCTGTGCGAATGCCGTATTTTACCCATGTGTTGTCGACGAATTCGTTTACGAATCCAGTGGTCTCCTTGCCCACTGGGGCTACTTTGTCATCGGGGTTGCGAAGCCCTGCTCCCCCGGATGGGGAGAGTCCTCCCTTATTCGTTCCCAGTTCATTCAGTTCTATGCTTGTCATAGCGCCCGCCCATGCAACAATTTACTTAAAAGGAGGGACGGCGGCCGAAGTTCAGGTCATAGCAGGTCGCCTTGACGAGGTTCCAACGTGTCGGGTGGAGTTGTAGACGGAATAGTATGTATGCTTCTGCACTAAATCAAGCTTATCTACAGCGCCAATCAGGCCGTTTGTGCTTTGCAGGCTCCGGGATTTGAAAATAAAAGGATAAACAAATGAACGCAGGCACAGAGAACTAACAGGAGCTATATGCCTACAGCTGCGAGCGGAGATAATGAGGGGGTGC
>JAJZYL010000094.1 GCA_021798095.1 archaeon
AGGTACTCGGCCTCCTGAAGGTTGGTGGGCGTGACCTCAGATACGATCTCTATCCTGACCCCCCTTTTTTGCATATCAAGGTACAGGTCCATCAAGCCATGCCTGATGCTCCTGAGCAGGCCGTTACCGGACATTATGAGCCTGTATTCGTCGGTGGTCGAAATGAAGAGTCGTGAAAGTTCTTCGTAGAGCCGCTTCCTGTTGAATATAAGTCTGTACTCCTGTTTAGCGCGGGGGTTGGCCTGTACCCTTTCAATAGTTCCAACCTTATCGAAGAACTCCTTGATGGCCGACCTGCTCCTTTTGGCCTCCTGATCTATCATGCTTGATATCAGCGACATGACATCCGAGGCCGGCCTCGCAGAGTAGCTGTTTGACCTGTCAAGCTGCTTTTCTATCAGGCCCAGCCTTGACAGCCTGTCGAGGTACTTGTAAACCACGCTCCTGTCCCTCTTCAGCGCGTTTGATAGGTCGGTGGCGGTCTGCGGCCCATGCGTGTACAGCAGCAGATAGACTTCAAACTGGGCCCTTGAAACTCCGATCTTCTTCAAACCTTCAAGCGTTTCCTGGTTGCCTATAGATCTTAACATCCTTTGCGTGTTCATGCACCCGATCGGATTTAACCTTTTCCGTGTGCAGGGCCGCCGCTTTCAAATAACGTACTGGCCAGACCGAGGGCATGGTGATAGTGGAGTAAAAATTCTCCTGACACAAAACGGAAATCTGTCCATAGGAAGCCAGCTTCACGTGCCCTAAATTGGAAGATTATACGCCGTTCAGGATCGCTTTCAGCCCCCTGTACCTGTTCCTTATGGTGACCTCCGTAACGCCCGCCGCCTCCGCTATATCCTTCTGCGTCTTCCTTTCGCCTTCAAGGACACACGCAAGGTACAGGGATGTAGCCGCAAGGCCGGTAGGGGCCTTCCCAGCCGATGCCCCGGCCGCTATCGCGCTTTTCAATATCTCCATGGCCCTCCTGGTTGTGCGCTCGCTTATGCCGGCCCTAGCCGCGATCCCTGTGACGCTCTTCACCGGATCGGTGACAGGGACCTTCAAGTCCAGCTCCTTAAGGATAAGCCTGTAGGCCTTGGCTATATCCTTCCTCTTGATGCCGGACACCAGTGCCGCATCCTTCAGTGTGCGGGGCGTCTCCGACGATCGGCAAGCGGCGTATAACGATGCCGTAATCAGGGTATCTATGCTCCTCCCCCTCACAAGGCCCTTCTCCAGCACCTTCCTGTAGACATACGCGGCCCTTTCAGCGATGTTCTTTGAAAGGCTAAGCTTGTCGGCCAGCATATCCAGCTCAACCAGCGCCTGCCTGAGGTTTCTGTCAGCCGACCCCTGGCTCCTTTTGTCCCACACCCTCAGCCGGTCCGCCGCAGACCTGCTGGCGCCGGCCAGCGCCTTCCCGGAGGCATCCCTCATGCCCATCACGGTTGATAGTCCCATATCGTGCATGGCCAGTGAAGTCGGCGCTCCCACCCTGCTCCTGTCCTCGCCCTCCTCCTTCGTAAAGGCCCTCCATTCAGGTTTGTTGTCCTCCATCTTTTCCCTTACTACATAGCCGCAACTGGCGCACACAATTTCCCCTGTAACGTTATCCACTAATAGCCCCCTGTAACCGCACTTAGGGCATCTTTCCACATTTTCTCCAGGCCGTACCTTCTTATAGGACGATCAGATCAGCTCCGGAAATGATGTTTGTATAGAGCGTTAATAAGGTTATTTAAATTAAATCGGCAGTTTCTAACGAGGCCGGCTGGATGAGCCTTAGCAGACGGTAAATTGGCGGCAGCGCTTCTTAGCAAAGCCACCGTAGGGGAAAAGAAAACTGCTGGGAAATTGCATCCCCTCACCTTTCTCAATATGAAAGCGTTTTCATAATATTTAAATTATGTCCAAGTCCAGCTTAATCATGATTCAGAACATCGACCCGGCTTTCTTCATAACGCCCATAGCCGTCATGGCATTTTCCTTCGCCCCGATAATATACCTGAACAGGAAGGGTAGGCTGGCCACCAGGGTCGTGCTCTATGCGTTCGTGGCGTACTTCTCCGCCATAGCGCTGAAGGTCATATTACAGGATTTCACCGTTGGGCTTGTCCAGTCAACGGGCAACCTTGTAGCCCTTGGGGTCTATTATGGGCTCCAGACTTCGCTCTTTGAAGTGGGGATCGCGTACCTTATCGTACGTATGGGCAGGGGTTCCATGAAAAGTGGAGACGGAGTGGGGTATGGCCTGAGCCTGGCCATGTGGGAAAACGGCGTGCTAATCTCAATACCATTGCTTCTGGATTATGTGCTGTACTATACGACGGTGCCGGGCTCCCCACAGTTATATCATGCGCTTTTGAGCGATGCGCCGTCCCTCTTCCTTCCGATGACGTCAGCCCTTCCGCTCATCGGCTTCGCTGTCATTGAAAGGGTTTCCTCCCTGCTGTTGCACCTCTCGTGGGGCTACCTCGCCGTCCTTGCAGTGTTCACATGCAGGAAGAGGTACCTGGGGTACGCCATGGCCATGGGGTTTGTCGACTTCCTGGTTCCCTTTGAGCCGTCCATAGGGACCGCGGCGTTTGAAGGCCTGGTGTTCGCGGTTGCAGCCATTTCGGTTGCCGTTACGTTCCTTGCGATCCCCAGGCCGCATGTAGCTGAAGGCTCCGGAGGTGGAGGTTTCAACCTCAAGCAACTTTCCTATGAAACCCTTGTCAGAGCGATCAGGTACGGCAAAATGTACCTGGTGATCTCCATAGCGCTTCCGATACTGGTGGCGGCTGAGTTTGCGTTCGTACCGACTAAGAGCGGTGTAAATTTGCTCTCGCTGTATCCCCTCATACTGCCGCTCTTTATCGTAATTGGCTCCATGGGCGGGCTGATGATATTTACAAGCGATAAAAGGAAGGGAGTTTATGAATACCTTATGGCGTATGGCGCCGACGCATCAACCATATTCTATTCGATCCTGATTGCCACCCTTGGCCTCGCGCTGATCGTGCTCACGGCATCGCTGGCCATAATGGCAGCAGTATTCCTGATCGCTGGGGTCTCAATTTCATTGGAGGTGATCGAGGAGCTGCTCCTTTACACCCTCCCACTGAGCTTTTCAGCGCCGGTATTTATGGCCATGTCCGGCATGATATGGTCGGCGCTGAGCACACGGGTAACGGGGGTGAACAGCCCCGTCGGAATTGCCCCGATGCTTGGCGTTGTGCCGGTCATCGCCGTTTTCGTGATCTCCGCGATAATGGGGCCAGCCGAATCCATATATGTCGCCGCGATCGTTTCGGTGCTGATCATCGCTATAACTATCATGACCGGACTGATAGCTGACAGGAGACTGGACAGGGAGAGGTTTCTTTCAAATGAGTGACCAACCATGAGCGGCGCAACCCTTTCGGTAAAGGAACTGACGACGGGCTACTTTAGCAAAAAGGTAATTGAAGGCCTGTCCTTTTCCATAGATGAGCCGGCGGTTTACATAGTGCTCGGGCCAAATGGCGCCGGTAAGACGACCCTGCTCAGGGCAATCGCAGGCATACTTAGGCCCTACTCCGGCAGCATTGAGGTTAACGGAAGGCCGATAAATGAAATGAGGGGGCACATGGGCTACCTGACCCATCTGGATGGCCTGCCTGAAGGGATGAAGGTGATCGAGGCGCTCGACTTCTATGCCAGGATAGAGGGCGCGTCCGGTAATGACCTGGACCGAGTTTGCAACACCCTGAGCATAGGCGAGCTCAGAGGAAAGCGGCTTTCACAGCTCAGCCAGGGGCAAAGGAAGAGGGTGTCCATAGCCAGGATCTTTTTGAGCTATAAGGACATTTACCTGCTGGATGAACCCACCAGCAACCTTGATCCAAAGGTGGCCAGCGAAATAAGGTCGCTGGTGCTGGGGCTCAGCAGGGACAGGATAGTCCTGTACTCCTCCCACAACCTGTTTGAGGCAAGGGAGATCGGAACGTATATAATAGCGATCAAGAACGGCAGGCTGGCGCTTTACAACAGGATCAGCGACATCAAGACTGAAAACTATTCAATAGGGGTAAGGACGCTTGGTGAAGAGCCCCCCGGTTACCTGAAAAGGGAAGGGGAATACTACATCTTCGCGCTTGCGGGCCCTGAAAACGTCCAGGGGCTTATAGGTGACCTGCTTTCAAAGGGTATAAGGATAAGGGAAATAAGGGAGATGCAGAACCCGCTTGAGGAACTCTTTCAGTAAAAATCATATCGATATTATCGACAGGGCACTTTATGGCCGGAGGGTGAACGGCTCAGACCTCTCAATGAGTGAAGGCTATGACTACTATCTTGTAATTCATTAAAAATAGATATGCTTTAATTATATATGAAGTTTCAGAGGGTGTCCCTTTGCCTCATAACTTGAACATGCCCACTAGATTTAGCTATTTATCACCGTGCTTGATATCGACATAACCATCTCCTAGCGCCATTATAAATTCCTTCATCTGCCTATGGCTTGCCAGAGTGTTCCCTGACAGCAAGAATTATGAACATCAGCTCATACGGGTGATTATCGCGCCTGCCATTCTTGCCGTCGTTCATGCATTCCAGCTGCTCACCCCCCTCAACCAGGACGTAGGTGCTGAAAAATTATTAGTTAAAATCCTTATCCGTAAAAGCAGATCAGTGTATCTATCGCTTCTAGGCGATTGGACCACGAAATTAAATATACCGAATAAACACGCAAACTCGGGCTGCAACTGTAGGAATGCATAAATACGCTAATTCGAATGGCCTTTATTATGAGGAAGGGGACCGTAATCATAGGAATGATATTGCTGGCGGTGGGTGCAGGCATGTTCTTCATAGGCCCCGTAGT
>JAJZYL010000095.1 GCA_021798095.1 archaeon
ACCGGTGGCTCGGATAAGTCTGGCGTTCCCTTGAGATCTGACCTTCAGAGTTCCGTCAAGAGGAGGGTTGTGCTTAGCGAGGGGCCGGGCTTCAGGCCTATGGACAGGGGAGCTAGGAAGAGAAAGCTCGTAAGAGGCAATTCCATCTCTGAGGATGTATATCAGGTTAACGCCGTGATCGTAGAAGGCCAGCTACCCGGACAGAAGGCTGAAGAGACTGAAGTACAGCAGGCCAAGCCAGCTGAATCGGAAGCCAAGGCTCAACCTTCGGAAAAACCTAAAGCGGAGACCAAACCCAAGCAGGCCAAGGCTCAAAGGAAGGTAACCAAGGAAGAGCCACAGAAGGAGTGAGCTCAAGTTGCCAAGGTTTAAGACCACCGGAGAAGCAATAAATATAGTTACAAACAGGGAACAGGTTAGGAACTTCGGTATCATAGCCCACGTAGATCACGGCAAGACAACTACTTCAGATTCATTGCTCGCGGCTGCAGGCATGCTGAGCCCGTCGGTTGCGGGCGAGGCTCTAGCCATGGATTACATGGAGCTGGAGCAAAAGAGACAGATGACTATTAAGGCCGCTAACGTAACCCTGTACTATGAATACGAAGGAAAGCCTTACGTCTTCAACATGATAGACACGCCCGGCCATATCGATTTTACAGGCAAGGTTACTAGGTCACTCAGGGCTATAGATGGAGCCGTTGTGGTAGTGGATGCCGTCGAAGGCGTAATGACCCAGACCGAAACCGTGCTCAGGCAGGCGCTGGACGAGAGGGTCAGGCCCGTGCTATACATAAACAAAATAGATAGGCTTGTAAAGGAACTCAGGCTTACGCCGGACAAGATGCAGGCCTGGTTATCTAACATAATTGCAGAAGTAAATCAGCTCATAACCATATACGCTGAGCCTGAATTTAGGGATAAATTTAAGGTCAACATAGCGGACGATAGCGTTGCATTTGGCAGCTCTAAGGATAAATGGGGATTCACTTTAAGCATGGCGAAAAGGGTCAACGGCGGTTTCAAGGATATATATGATGCCTATACCGGCGGCAACATAGCCGATATGTCCAGCAAGTTCCCACTACATGAAGCAGTGCTGTCAATGGTTGTAAAGCACCATCCCCCACCGCACGTCGCTCAAAGGTACAGGATACCGAAAATATGGAAGGGCGACCAGAACAGCGAGATCTACAAGGCGATCATAAATTGTGATGAAAACGGGCCCGTAGTAATGATGGTGACGACGGTCGTGGTTGATCCGCAGGCTGGAATAGTGGCCGTCGGGAGGCTTTTCAGCGGCACCATAAGGGATGGAGATATGCTTTACCTGATTAACTCCAAGAGGCAGGAAAGGGTCCAGAGCGTAAATATGTTCATGGGGCCGTTCAGGGAGATGGTAGGATCATTGCCTGCGGGCAACATCCCAGCGCTTTTAGGTTTGGAACATGCAATGGCCGGTGAAACCCTTTCGGCTATTAAGGATACATATCCCTTCGAGGGGATCAAATACGTAAGCGAGCCGGTGGTGACCATAGCGGTGGAGCCAAAGAACCCTCGTGACCTGCCAAAACTGGTTGAAGCGCTTCAGAACATGCATATAGAGGACCCTAATCTGGTGGTGAGGATCAATGAAGAAACCGGTGAGACCCTCATGTCCGGCATGGGCGTGCTTCACTTGGAGATAGCAACCACTATGATAAAGGATCAGGGGCTCGATATAGTTACCAGCCAGCCGTTGATAAATTATCGAGAAACCATTACCGGGGCAGCGGGGCCCGTCATGTCCAAGAGCCCAAACAGGCACAATAAGGTCTTCATAAGGGTTGAACCGCTTCAGAAGGATGTAGTGGATCTTATCCTGTCAGGCCAGATAAACGATAATATGGATAAAAAACAGATAGGAAAGATACTCAGGGAGCACGGTTGGGATGCAGATGAGGCAAAGAGCGTAATAACCGTCGACGAAAGGGGTAACCTTTTCATCGACCAGACGAAGGGGGTTCAGTTCCTTCAGGAAAGCATTGACAGCCTGCGTGCTGGCTTCGTAGACGCCATGATAAATGGCCCTCTCTCATATGAATTCGTAAGGGGGTTGAAGGTCGTGCTGCATCACTTTGTACCCCACGAAGACCCCGCTCACAGGACCTATGCCCAGCTTATGCCGGCCGCACGACGCGCCGTCCTTGGGGCCATGCTTTTGGCCAACCCGACCCTGCTGGAACCGGTGCTTGCGGTGGAGGTTAAGGGGACAAGCGACATCATAGGACCCGTGGCCAGCATATTTTCGAGCAAGAGGGGAAAGCTCATAGATATGCAGCAGAAGGAGATCTTCGCTATAATGCAGGGTGAAATACCTGCATCTGAGACGTTTGACCTTGCCGAAATAATAAGGGGGGCTACCGCTGGAAAGGCCGTTTGGAACACCAGTTTCAAGAACTGGTCACCAGTGCCCAGCAGCCTCCTGCAATCGTTAATCAATTCGATAAGGAAGCGTAAAGGGCTACCGGAAGGAGTGCCACGACCAGAGGAGTTCATAGATCAGGATTAATGCCCAAGCAAGAATCCCTGCAGGATAGCACTATCAGGAGTTCGGGTACGTACTATTTCGAAGTCAGGGGCCCAAGGTACAGGAGAAGCGAAGCGGTGCACCTGATAATAGGCTCATTACTGGTCTGGGGGGTGGGAGCTAGCTGGCTGCTCGGGATAGTGAATTCATGGGGATTCATAATAGATAGCCTGCTCTTTCTAGCCGCGTTTATACTTCATGAGTACATGCACAAGGTTGCGGCTATAAGGAGCGGGTTCATGGCTCAGTTCAGGCTGCAGAGCTTCGGGGCGATACTCACATTTATAAGCATAATAATACCATTTTTCAAGATAATCGCCCCGGGAGCAACCATGATCTACGGTTCTGGTGATGAAAGTTCACTGGGCAAGATAGCATTGTGGGGACCTCTTACAAATATAATAATGGCGATAGCCCTTCTGCCCTTCGTCCTGTATTCACCATATGGTGGGGTGCTCGTATTGGCCCTCTACTTTAACGCCTTTATAGCCACTTTCAACCTGCTGCCAGTGGCCATACTTGACGGCCTGAAGGTGTTTAGGTGGAATAAGGCGGCTTGGGCAATATCCATAGCGGCCTCTGCAGGCCTGCTCATCTACACTTACTTATTGATAGATGGTATCATCGGCATCCCCTGACCGCAGTGAACCATCATGCCAGCCCCTTGTCATCGCCTTTGAGCTATAATTTGCATCTAGTACGCACTACCTGCTAGCCGATACCAGGTTTACGATATCCCTATCTTTAAGCTTGTACGTAGGTGGCAGCCTCAACCCTGACCTCGCATCTATACCGAAAAGTAATCCCTTTACGAGGTCGCTGTGAACTGACCTGGCTAGATCAGTTATATCACTTCCCTCAGCCATCAGGTAGGCATCTGGAAGGACCCGCCCCTTTTTGTCGGCCAACCCTTTTACATCGGCTACAGGATAGACTACGTTCATCCTCAGTAGCTTGAAAACTAGCACATTTAGCGCGAACTGTACGCCAGTCCTCATCAGCTCCTTCATTACGAATTTGTTGATGAAATTAAGAGCTCTCTTCTGCCTTTCGTTGAGGATCCCCTCATTGGTTATTGCGAAGCTTTCATCACCTGGATTGTAGGAGATGACGCCGCTTTCTTCAGCTCTCCTCAGGACGAGTTCAGCGTCGGAGCTAGCTGGCACTATCATCATATCAGAATGCGCTTCCCTGAACGATTTGTAGTTCACAGAGGATATAGGTATATCCATTTTGTTCGCAAGCACAAGAGTCGGCTTTGATATCTCCCTTATCTTGGACGCGAAGGTCCACAACTCCCTATCTGTCCAGTGTCTGAAATCATTGGGGTCAAGTTTCAGAGATATGAGTGATGAAGCTACATCTGTGCTGGACACCTTTATGCCTCCTAGAGGCGCAGCTATAGCCCTTATAGCCGCCTTTTCATCCCCCTTTGCCTCCTTAACGAGCTTGGTTATCTTTTCCCGATTCTTCTCTATTATCCCCTTGTACCATATAATGAGTTCACCCTCGATTTCTTCGTAATCGCGCCCAGGATCACCGCTACCCGGCTCTGCAGCATGCCCTTCTTCGTCGATGCTACCGGATATGTCAACTACGTGAACAAGAGCATCGCTTGTGGCCGCAATGGAGAGAAATTTAGTGCCTAACCCTCTTCCAACGCTCGCTCCTCTGATAAGTCCCGGGAGGTCCCAAACTTCCACCGGGATATATCTCCACCCATTTATGCACCTCGAGTTGATCGGCTCGTCCTGCACCCCAAATTCCCTGCATACACAGGGGGCCGTCACGTAGGCTATCCCTTTGCCGGGCTCCTTGGTAGTGAAGGAATAATTACTTATTTCCGCTTCCTTAAGGGTTACTGAATTGAAGAACGTGGTCTTTCCGGCGTTGGTCTTTCCAATAAGACCTATCCTTAACATGACTTGATATTATCTTTACTTGTTTAATAAACTTATAGAGACATATTGAAAGAATTATGATGTTGTTCGCAGAAAGCTAACTGTGTTCAGCCATTGCTAGTCTACTGCGTGCTGCATTTACCTTCCTCTCAGATATGTTATGTACGGCGTGGACTCCGGTGATCCTCAGCCGATCGCTGTATGATCGAGTCCAAGTTATGGCCCTGCGCTTCTTTTAATATGTTTCCTCATTGCTTAGGAGATAGATACCTCCTTCCTTGATGCGCAGGTATCATATGTAATGACCGCAGTTATTCATACGGATCACTGTAGTATAGAA
>JAJZYL010000096.1 GCA_021798095.1 archaeon
GGTAACCCATGAACCTCAGACCCGCCCTTGCCAGGAGTTACACCTGCTACAACGTTTGTGCCGTAGTCCAGCATCGCTTTGGTATGGAAATTTCCCTCTCTGCCGGTTATGCCCTGTACCAATACCCTTGTATCCCGGTTTACTAATATGGCCATATTAGCTCTCCCTCGTTAGTGAAACAGCCGCTCTGGCAGCTTCAAGCATGTCTCCATAAGTCGCAATTCCCGCGTCCTTGAGAATCTTCCTTCCCTCTTCTTCATTAGTGCCGGAAAGCCTCACCACGAGCTTCGCATCCTTCACCGTACTAAGAGCGGCTATCAAACCGCCGGCCACCTCATCACATCTGGTTATCCCTCCTAGGATATTAACAAAAATGGTTTTAATATCATCCCTCTCCAAGATCCTTTTGAACGCCTCATTAACCACTTCCTTATCCGCGCCTCCCCCTATATCGAGGAAATCAGCTGGAGAGCCACCTAAGGACTTGAGGAGGTCCATAGTTGCCATGGTCAGGCCGGCACCATTTCCTATAACTCCTATATTTCCGTCAAGCTGCACATATTTGAATCGTTCGTCAGCGTTTTCACTAGGGTTTCTACCTAGAAGCCTTTCAAGTTGGCCTATTATGGATGGCTGAACGTTATCGTCAATGGTGACCTTTGAATCTACAGCTATTAACCTTCCATCCTTCGTTAAAGCCAGAGGGTTTATTTCGACAAGATCGGCTTGATATTTCTTCATTACATCATTGAACATCCGATTTAACAAATCAAAAAGAAGTGAAGCCTCATTTCCACTAAGCATTAGAGCCTTGGCAACCTTTCTTTTTGCGTAATCAGCCATAATTTCGCCTGGATTTATATATATGCGCGACACCTTTTCTGGGTTATCTTTAACCAGGGATTCTATATCAATACCGCCTGTCGGAGAAGCCAGTATTAGGTAACTCCTTTTAGACCTATCAACGGTAATGCTCAAGTACATTTCTCTCGTTATATCAATATATTCAGAAACCATCAGGCTATCGACGGTCTCCCCCTTTATCCTCAAGCCCATTAATTGTCTGGCAGTAGCTAGGGCTTCAGCCTGGTCTTTTACCACCTTTACACCTCCCGATTTGCCTCGCCCTCCAGTGAGGACCTGTGCCTTGAGTACAGCCGGAAAACTCACACCTGGTATGATTTTTCCTATCTCCTCTTCTCCTTTGATCATCATGAAAGATGGGACATCTATGCCGGCAGCTCTGAACATGATTTTTCCTTCATATTCGTATAATCTCATATACAATCGTAATATATTTGAGTTTTATAAATACAACGTCGGAAGCGTTAGGATTTGAACATTGTTAAATTATGGTAACCAGTTCACTGAGATCCCTTATGCTATAATCCGCCTTGACTCCAGCACTCAAGCTGTATCTATCCCTCAGAACAAGCGCAGTTCTTGAGCCAGCCCTTTTCCCGGCTATTATATCATATTCTCGATCACCGACTACAAAACAATCCACCGGTCCCACTTTCATGAGCTTCATGGCCTTAAGGAACACATCCGGTGCCGGTTTGGCGTTCTTAACTTGACTGCTGCTTACGCAGTAGCTCATGAATTTGTCAAGGCCAACTTGACGCACTACAGAATCTAAAAGGTCTGTTCCCATACTTGTTGCGATGGACATCTTGATCCCTTTCTTTAATAAATATGATAAAACGCCATCAACTTCAGGGTAAAGTTTAACCGCAGCTATGTTGCGGATAAATTGTTCATATCGGAGTCGTTGCATATTCTTAATGTCCAATTCGTTTGCGTTTGGGATGAACTTCCTTACTATATCTCTTGGGTCAAGCCCTATATATTTTGCAAACTCTTCCTTATTTATTATTACGTCGTATTTCTTAAAAGCCGCCTCCCAGGCAAGGGCCAAAGTGGCACCACTATCGATGAGCGTACCGTCAAGGTCAAATGCAACCCCCCTTATCATATGGTCATCCATTTTATTGTGGTTATTAAATGACGCGTTAAATCATTTCATCACTTGCCTGACCATTTCTAAGAAAGTGATAATAAGGGGTACGTAAGGCTTTTTATAGGATAGAATTGGGTTCCTATGACCTTCTTTCACCGTACATAAAGGACCTTATAATTGAAAAGGGATTTAAGGAGGAGACTGAAGTTCAGGAGGACGCAATAGCTAAAATTCTCAGCGGTGAAAACGCGCTGATAGTATCGCCTACAGGCTCCGGAAAGACCGAAGCGGCCATATTACCAATACTCGATATGATCGTAAAGGGCACACGTCGAGGAGGAGTTAGCCTGCTTTACATATCTCCCCTCAGGGCCCTAAATAGGGACCTGCTCGAGAGGCTGGAATGGTGGACAAAGCGGCTTGACATCAGGATGGCCGTAAGGCATGGTGATACCCCCGTCGAAGAAAGGAGAGCTCAATCTCTTGCGCCTCCTGAAATTCTGATAACAACTCCTGAAACACTCCAGGTACTGCTTGTCTCAAGGAACCTAGCTGAATCATTGAAGTCAGTCAAATATTTGATAATAGATGAGATACATGAGTTAGCTGGCGATAAGAGGGGTTCTCAGCTCTCTATGAGCGTCATCAGGCTGGAGGCATTAACGGGCTATTCGATCCAGAAGATCGGCCTGTCGGCAACTATCGGCAATCCGGAGGAGTTGGCAAAGTTCCTGTCTCCAAACGAGAAATGCGCCGTCATACAGGTCTTCAGCCCAAAGTCGTTCGAGTATGAGGTGGTTTACCAAAAGGCCGATGACTCAGATACGGGAGGCCCGCTTTTCCCAGATGTGGTGCACAGGCTCAAGTTCATATTAAATCATATAAGGGGCAAGAAGGCTCTTATCTTTACTAACACAAGAAGTGAAGCTGAATCATTGGCTAGTAAGGTGAGAATGCTGGAGCCAAGATATCCGATAGGCATACATCACGGCAGTCTCTCGGCTGAACGACGAGGAGGTGCGGAAATGGGCCTTAAGGGAGGCTCGATCAAGGGTGTAATATGCACCAGCAGCCTCGAGCTCGGCATTGATATAGGAGGTCTAGATATTGTAATACAGTATAATTCCCCCCGGCAGGTAAGTAAACTTATCCAGAGGGTCGGCAGAAGTGGGCACAGCCTTGAACAGGTGAGCAAGGGGATAATAGTGGTTCAGGATAGTGACGATGCCCTTGAAGCATTGACCTTAATAAAGTGGGCAAAGGTAGGAATGGTTGAACCCATAATAATCCCGAATAAACCATTTGATGTTATGGCCCAGCAACTGGCCGGACTTGTACTGAAGTACGGAGTAATCAAAGAAACCGACGCCCTAGATATGTTCAAGAAATCATATTCCTTCAGGAACCTACAAAAGGAGGAATTAGAGGAACTGCTACAGTACATGGCCAATAGGAAGCCCCAGATAATAGGGTATCGTGAAGGGGCGATATTCAGGCCAAGGAGGCTATCTGAGCTATTTGACTTCTATTTTAACAACCTGACCATGATACCCGAAGAGCTTAATTATCTTGTTGTCGATGAAGCTTATATCCCACAGGGTCAGCTTGATGAATCGTTCATGGCTGAATATGGGGAAATCGGTACCAAGTTCATCCTTGCCGGCAGCGCCTGGATATTGACCGATGTACACAAGGATAAGGTGTACGCCAAACGGACAGAAGCCCCTGAAGGGGCGATACCAAGTTGGATAGGGGAGGAAATACCGGTGATAAAGGAGGTTGCACAGGATGTAGGGAAGCTCCGACGTTCACTGGCGGAGCATATTAGCATAATGGGAAAGGAAAAAGCATTAGCTGCCGACAGGAAGGAGCTAGGACTGGACGGCGAATCAACCGTCAATTTGACCCAAGAAATAGCGAGTCAGATGGAGGAAGGGCTTCCAATACCATCGGATACGGTGCTTACTATTGAAAGGGCGGCTCCATATATAATAATACACTCACATATGGGCTTGATTATAAATCGCACCCTTGGCCGGGTTTTAGCGTATAGGCTATCTGAAGCCATAAACAGGGAGGTAAAAATAAAGAACGATGCCTACAGGATCGTGCTGGAAACGGAGGGAGGAAGCTCGGCTTTAGTAACAGACATTCTAAGGGATCTCGAGCATGAAGACATTGAACCCCTTATAATCAACAGTTGCATTAATACTGGGATCTTCAGAAGGAGGCTGATACAGGCGGCAAGAAAGATGGGCGTTGTCCAAAAGGGAGCCAGGGTTACACTACAGGATGCGCAACTGCTTTCCGCCACATTACAGGGAACCGTGATATACAAGGAAGCCGTAAGGACTATGATGGAGGAGGACCTTGATCCTCGCGGCTTGATAGATTTCGTAAGGGGTATTCATGGAAAGACCGTGGAACTTAAGGATTTAGGCGAAAGAAGAAGCCCATCACCCTTGGCCATGATAGGCTTGGAGGAAATGGCGAGACAAGGCGAAGTGATAAATCCTTCAAGGTTAAAACGCCTTCTGATTGAGGCGGCCAAGGCTCGAGTGGAAGGTTGTTATAAGTATATGTATTGTTCCAGCTGCGGGAATTTCCAAACTGTGGCGGTCTCCGATATGGGGGATCCCCCCGTTTGTGAAAAGTGCGGGTCTTCAGCGATAACGCTTATGGATAGCACGATCAATATGGAATACTCCTTGCATGTCAAGAGCAGCGATAGGGCCAAGAAGGAAGCTGAGATGACATCAGCGGTTATCAAGAAATATGGTAAAAAGGGGGCCATAGCCATGTGCTTTGATATACCATTTAAAAGGATCCCGGAGGTAATAGAGGG
>JAJZYL010000097.1 GCA_021798095.1 archaeon
CTTTGATGTTCAGTGAGGCATTCAGACCCGCGTTCAATAAAACCATCCTACGCTAAAAAGTTTGGAATTACTGTCAAGGTCGGAGTTTTACCGCTCCCCCAGCTCCCCTAACTTTCTCGATAATTGTGAGTATTATAGCGATACTACAAGGGTCCGGATAGCTCCAGCTTGGCCAGCTCAAAATAGTTCCTTGCGTCTGCCGATATGTTTTCAATTTCCTTCTCGCTTACCTTTCTAATTATCCTTCCAGGGGTCCCAACCACCAAACTGGCCTCCGGTATCACCTTTTTTTCCGGTATAACTGTGCCCGCGCCGATGATCGAATTAGCGCCTATCTTTGAACCGTTCATTATTATTGCGCCCATACCTATCAACACATTATCTGAAATTGTAGCCCCATGAATTATGGCGTTGTGCCCTATTACCACTCCGTCCCCTACGGTGACCCGAATTCCCTTGTCTGTATGCACTGTCACGTTGTCCTGCAAGTTGCTAAGTTTCCCTACAGTTATTGAGTCCATATCCCCTCTGAGCACGGCGTTGGGCCAGACGCTCGAATTTTCTCCAATATGAACGTCGCCTATTATCACCGCTGTGTCGTGAACCAGGGCTCCATTAGCGAAACTGGGTTTCTTATTATTGAATGAATAGATGTGCATTTATCCTGCCCTTCGATGACCCAGGTATTTATGGTGATCGCTTGTATCGGCCGCGGCCTGTAAATTTCTTGGCCCGTCCAACTGTGGGTTAGATAATCAGCAAAGTCAATGGGAAAGGGGTGAGATAAGAATATACGCTTCTATCGTCTCCATTATAAATATCGTTTCTTACCAACTTTAGAACCCCTTAACTATGGAGTGCAACGGTCCTTTGAGCACCATGAGATATATCATGGACGTCTTTAGCCTCTGAAGGACCCCTCCGCTATCATCAGGTTGATGAGCAACCGGATGTTGTACAGCATCTGGCCATAAGTAGTAGAACAGCTACAGCCCCAGCGAATGGCTCCTGCTGGTTGATGGCCCTGGCCCTGAGTTCCCCAACGCTTATGTAGCCGGTCTCTATGCCCCATCTCCTTCTGTAGTATTCTTTCGGTATGGTTTACGGGTTCCACAGCACCCTTTCTTCAGGGAGGTTTGTGGCAAACGGTAACGGCCTGCCGTCAGCCGCAGGCACTATCACCAGCCTTATGTCCGCCGTTCCATCGGCTTCCCGCATGGTATAATTAGTTCGACACGCTTCCCCTCCTTCCCGATGAGAACTCCCCCAGCGCTTTAATTATGCCCCTCCTCCTGATACAGGGCATCGACCAGGAACTGTTGATTCAGCTTGTTCAGCCTCAGCACCACCGAGGTTGAAAAGAACTCCCTGTCCATGAGAAGCAGTTGAACATCGACTTCGTTCAGCCTTATGCAGTTAAGCAGGGACGTCATGAGGTTGGCATTGTCGTCCAGCGCCTTGACGTGCTGACAGGCCAGCTGGTGCCTCTCCCATGCTTGCCACCTGCGAAGTAACCATGATCGTGGTCGTGCCTGGCCACCTTATGCTTGTCCACCGCCGCCATCACCTGCATGTTGAACAATCATGCTTCAGCTCATCCACGGTGAACTGGAGCCCGGCGTCCAGCATCGCTTCCATCCTGGCTTCGGGCACCCTGACTATTCCCTTCCTGAGCCAACTTATTACTGGGCAGCACTGAACCTTAGATAAGCGGACCTATCTTCTAACTTGCAACCTTCCAACGCCTATATGGACTTGGTCTATATGAATAGATAACTCTTCCTTTGTTTCAAAGCCACTGTTACAGAACGGACATATATATTTGTCAGGAGGCTGAAGAGCGTTGATGGGCACCTGATAAAAATACTCCCCACTTATTACCTGCCTTATGACTATGCCAAGAAGATTACCATGACTATCGGTTACACAGAGTCGCCTTACGTTATTATTTGACATTAAAGCGATGGCATCCTCCACAGAAGAGGATTCATCTATTGTCAATACGTTAGTCGACATAACGTCTTTAATCCTTGTTGTATCCAAGCTCCTATTAGCTAATACAACCCTCTTTATTATGTCCCTAGCTGTTACGAATCCGTTGATATGCGAACCGTCCAGGATAATTATATCGTTCATTTCATTTTTGATCATCAGTTCAAGCGCTTTTCTAGATGATGTATTACCGTCATCTACCAGGTAATTCTTCCCGACATAATAGCCTACATTTCTAATATGAGGCTTCAACCCAAATTTATCAGAAGGCAATCCTATTATATAAATTGTTGGTCTTGCTATCCAATTAACAGCGAAAAGGTATATCTACGAATTTATAAATGTAGTATCTTAACAATTTTATCAATTATTTATAGTACAAGTGGGTAGAATGTATATATTATATTAATTGATGCAAATCCTTATATAAGTTAAATAACTGAATATAGTTATAGCAATACCGTCCCTATTTATTTATGGATATAGGGCCACATTCCCCCAATTTATATCCGGCTTTATCCTATTAACATCTTTGTCTAGACCATAATAAATAGTGTGGCAATCAGCCCATTTTAAGCCTGCTGACTATCTATGTCGCCACCGAACTGGGCCAAAAGACTAGCTTGAATTTTTATATTTGGTAGTTATCCCATGCATTGAAGCGCCTATAGCTGTTAACACAGCATAAGAGATTAAAAACACTGCTACTACCACCACCACTATCCCGAATATTTCTATCCCCAGCTGATGCAGCGCGCTTAACCCACCGCCGAACAGTAAGCCGTTTGGCAATATAGCGTTGCCTGATGCAACTGCGAACGTGTGCTGTGTAAAGAACGCTATCATTACTACCCCAAAGATGCCTCCTAACGTATGCCCTGGCAACAGCCCCACAGGGTCACTCATCCATTTATACCTGGCGAACCATTTTTCCCCGGCCAAGAACAATGGACCACCAAGGAAACCTAATGCCAATGCGCTAGCTGGGCTAACAAATCCTGCAAGCGGAGTTATCACTATCAAACCCATGAGTATTCCGTTCACTGAATATAACAGGCCAGGGTTCTTTCTATCAAGAAGATATTTGAAGCCCATCAGGGAGATCATAGCCGTACCTGCTGCCAGAAAAGTGGTTACTACAACAACCAAAGCTTCCCCGTTAAAGGCCAATACGCTACCAGGATTGAATCCAAACCAACCCATAAACAAGAAAAGTATTGAAAGCGTCAGCCAACCCTCGTTTAATCTTATCGGCTGCTGTGGGCTCTCCTTCAAGCCCGCCTTCCTTTCCTCCCGCCATATTTTATATAATATTGCTACTCCAGCGGCCCCTGCTGCTCCGTGTACTACCAGCCCGCCTGCAAAGTCCCTCATGCCCATCAGATAAAGCCAGCCGGTTGGATTCCATATCCAGGCAGCTGGTAGGTTCCAAATTATTATAAAGTATATTATTGAAAATACGAAAAATGCTGAGAGCTTCATCTTTCTTAATGCGACAACGCCCACCAGCGCTAACGTAACCGATGCGAAGGCTGTCTCAAAGAGAAAATATGTACTAGTGGTAAGCCCAGTCCCAAAGTACTGGGAAGTCATAGACCACCATACGCCATTTATAAACGACTGGGGATTGGAGAATAAACCCAAAACCGCTCCGCTATAGTAAAATGGATTTCCTATTATGCCGTCGATGGTCGGCGCAAAGGCCGTATTGAAACCTATTACAGCCATGACAAAGATCGCTGTGCCCATCATTATGGTAGTCTTCAGCAAACTCCTAGAAAGTTGTTCGCCAAGTTCCCCTACTTCTAAAAAGCCCACGGCTATGGTCATAGTGAAAACCAGAAGCGCCGCGATAACTACCCATAGATTATTAATAAGATACTGTTCTAACAATGAGTTATGTCCACCCCATTAGATGGGATCATCATCACGGGTTAGTCCAGGTAACCTTATATATTTTTCACCGGCCCTGTTGTATTTAATGATTAGAGCTCATTATCAAACGGTTTTGATTTAACAGTATCCCGTATTAATATACGCTGCGTACAGCGTACTACGAGGCCTGGAAGAACATCATGATAAAGAGGGCTCAGGGAGGTATGTACGATTTGAAGACCAACCACAACCTCCTGGAGGAAAGGGCATCAAGCCAAGCATCAGGATAAGGAGCAACTCAGTCCCGAAGAGCAGGGGATACCAGGCAATGTAGAAGGGGTGATAGGGGGGCATATGTTCAAGCACAAGGCATGGATCAACATCCACAGGCGCGGGTACCGATGGAAGGTGTCCTTGTAATCGGGCGTGTCTTTGGTAAGTACGTTACATCGAAGCTCTTGAATGTGTCGAAGGAGATGGCAATAAGGTGTCGGCCTATGACGGTTCATCGTGATGATATAACTACTAGGTGGCATGCATCCGGCAGAGCTGATCTAAGCCCATAGATCTATTTAACAACGTAGGTCAAAGGAAGTAAACAAATAATATGATTAGGAGAAGGCGGCCAAAGGGCATAACGCCCTGCATGGGGTACGGCTCAATCTGTTTAACTTTTACAGATGGCCATCCAGGAATGGTGTCCACAGGCGGGCTGGTGGAAGCTCTGATGCTTGCAAAAGGGATGTCGCTGACATACTCCCACAGCTAAAGCTTGTGGGGTTCTCACTTTTGCTTCCTTTTCGCCTTCATCCCTCACGGTCTGGACGGTTTTGCTTGAACCCATTGCCGAGTTTTGGCGCCTTTCCAGCCCTGAA
>JAJZYL010000098.1 GCA_021798095.1 archaeon
GAGGACCGCACGCCCATCGTCAGTCAGGGCCAGCCGGCCGTGCTGTTCGCATTGCTGGCCAGCTGATGCCACGCAGACGCCAGGCACGCATCGGTGGATCGTATAACCCAGGGGGACATTTCCAGAGTGGCGTCTTTCAGTCTTGGCCTGGGATATCCCCTCGATTGTCCTCTGCACCAGCATTTCCCTTTCCCTTTCCGCCGCCCAGGCAAGTATGGACAGGAACAGCGGCCTCATTGATCGGTTCTCAATTTGCAGAAACGCCTCCTTCGGCGAGGTCGATATGATCGGCCAGCTGTCCTCGAGGGCCTTTAAGACTTCCAGGATCTCCCAGAAGTTGCGGCCGAGACGGCTGATTTCGTATACGATTACATTGGTTGGCTGGTTGGCTTCGTTGGTCGCTTTCATGGCTTGCAGCAGCTCATACATGTCCCTGAACCCTGGGCGCTTGAGGGGGGGTATTGTGCCGGAGACAGCATGATCGATGAACCAGCCATCATCGTCGGGTATCTTGAGGTTATGGTGTTCCGCATATCCCTTGATCTGGAGCCGCTGGTTGTCCTCATCCTGCCTTCTCGTGCTTACACGGAGATAAGCAAAACAGATCCGTGGCGCTTCGCTCGCTGTTTCGTTTGCCATATTAATTTGCCTCGGAGAAAATTTGCCAAATGGGCGTTTGACAAACTTGACGCCTATTTCGTTGACTTTTGTTTGACACCTTTTTAACTTGGCAAAAGTCGGGGTGGAGGAGGGGGATAAGGCGCAGCTCAGGTTTAACAAAAGTTAAACAAATGTTAAACATGCTCTTCGCCTCCCTTCTTACATTTGCATAATCCCATTACGTGATAGCGCACAGTGTGATAATCCGCAACGATCCCTCTTTCCCTGAGCTTGGCGGTTATGTCAGCATAGCTGTATCCTTCATCATGCAGCTGGACAACCAATTTGTGAAAATCGAGCTGGGGCATGTTGTGCCTGCCAGCAGTGAAGGGTTTGGCATGCGCCGCCTGATGCACTTGTGGTGTCTCATCTGCCTCAATCTCAGATTTAACCTCCGGATCTACCTCTGATTCTGCCTCTGGCTTAGCGTTTAGTTTGGCCTTCGGCTTCTCCTCTATTTCGGGTGTAGTCTCTCCCTGCTTGAGCGAAACCGTGATCCCAAGCTTGTCCAGGGGGCTTGTCCCCTTCTCTGGGTGCCATGAAATATCACGGTACCAGCCAATCGCTACGCCGTTGTGCTCAGTCAGGATAATGAATTGGTTCTTTCTCATGTTGCGGGGCATCCATTCCCTGCCCGATCCAAAGCCAAACAGGTTTGGGCGGTACAGGTAATGCAGCTCAGGCGGGATAACCTGCTTCCCGAACCCCTTTAGGTACTGGAAGTCAACGAGAGACCTGACAGATGCAGCCAGGTCGCCATATCGCTGAGTATCGATGATCACCGCCACCTTTGCGTGGGACCGCTGGTTGTGGAGCTTCCTGAACTCCTGCATCGCCGCCTGCTCATCCCTGCTGATCCCTGCCCTGAGCTGGCTGTATATCACGTTCCAGGCTTCCCTGATGGTAAGGCAGATGAGCCTCCTTTGTCCCCGTCTCCGTTTGACTAGCTCAAATATCCTCGACAGGGCAGCATAATAAAGGAGGTCGTGCCTTTTGCTGTCATAAGGCCCATACAGCGCACGGTCGGTCACTATCACGTCGTATTCCTTTGCTGCTTCTAACGAAAAGGTGGAAATGGGCATCTTGTTATCCCATCCGTCGACCGTAACCTCATCGCCGATCACCATGAGGGTTGAATCCCTCGTCTTGGGGCGCATAAGGAAAGCAAGCGATTCGTTATCATTCTCAGCACCGAAAGTATCGATTATCTGCGCTCCAGCCTCCGCCTGGTACTGGAGGGCAAGGCGGATCAGGAGCCTGGTCTTTCCGCTGTTGACAGCGCCAGAAATGAAGCTAGATTCAGGCGTCTTGAACGTGGGGCCTACCTGCGGCCCCTGCAGCCAGTGATAAATATAAAACCCTCTACGTATTTGGTCATCGAGGGTGTGGCCATGAGGTATAAAATCAGCTTCGCCCTCACTGGTTGTGCTCATTCTGCCCCATCCTCAGTCTTCGACTTGTTCTCGAATGAAGCTATAAGGGCCTTGTCGAATTCGTTATTGTTATTCATCTGGGGGATCATCTGCCGCAGCTCTACCAGGTACTGCGGGGCTACATCCTTGTCGGTGAATGAGAGGTCATACACGATCTTGGCGTGAAACACCACCGTCTTTCTCAGGAGCCGCAGCGTGGACAGCTTCTGCTCCTCCTGTGTAGTTTTGGAGCTCGTAATCTGTATATCCAGCCATTTGATCTTCTCAAGGTCGGTCTCGGTGGCCTTCCTCTCCTCCAGCTTTGCGATTTTCGCTTCTGTCAACCGGAGGTCATTACGATAGACATCCAGGGCGTCGTTCGACACATCTACGATGGTTTCCCAGGCCGTGAATACCTGTGCCATGACGGGGTTGTCTCGTGCCTTCCCCCATGCTATCGCCGCAGCCTTTACTACCGTCTCTGATATGTTGATCAGCTGCTCTGGATCGCTGTTGCCCAGCAGCTTTTCGAGCATGACCCTGCTTGCCTCTATCCTGCCCATGAGGGTGTTGCTGCCGGCCAGCCACATGCCTAGGTCTCCTGGCTCGGCCTTCGGGAGCGCACTCTGCTTAACTGGCTCGAATATGTCGCTTATTCGATGAAGGAACCCCTTTTTTTGCTGCTGCCCGCCACTCATGATCTCTTATTCCTCCTGCGCCGGAATATGATGTAGGCTATGACAGCCGCTATGGCCGCTATGGAAACTACGAATATCTGATTATTCCTTACCGCGGCGTAAGCTGTCAGGACCTCTACAAGCTTGGGGTTGTAGGCGAGCACTCCAGCGAACACCGCCACGGCCACTATCGCCGCTATTATTACGTATGGCAGCCTGTTAGGCTTCTGCAGCCTCTTTGAGGCATCCAATATGGTGGCGCTCGCATTTGCCAAAGTGCGCAGCACCCTTATTCCTTCGTCATATGAATCCCTCTTGTCATCCATGATCCCCTGAATTTCCGGCCTCAGCCCTTCGAGCTTTGAAAGGACCCGAGCAAGGGTCTCCCTGATCTCTGAAATTGTATGCAAATCCATGACGTGCTGCAGCACGAAGCCCTCCATCAAATTGATGAACTGTTGCGGTATTGGCTCCTTTGCCTTCTCCAGGCTTTCAGGCAGGATGTGCTCTCCTGGATCGCTGAACCTCGCCGGCCCACTCCAATCGTGTATTCTGTCGCCGCCCGCTTCCTTGATGAAGCATATTGGATATATGTGCCCGAAATATTCGTACTGGCGTTCATATTCCCATACGGTGAGGTCATCTGTATTCATGTTCCCGAACGCCTCACCCTCAATATCTACTTCCCTCCTCTCGAGGAACACCCTCTCAGTGATGGGCCGAGTATGTATCAGGATGACGGCGTCAGTATCCCCGACTTCGTCGTCCCAGTGCACCTTCTCGACACCAAGGACTGTGGCATATACCGGCTCCGGTGCGGCCAGCGTACCTTCGTTTGCATCCATAAGCTTCCTCGTGGTCACAGAATGAACCAGGAGGACTGTATGAATTGTATGCTTTACGTATCGTCGGGTGAGGTTCCATACATCCATCTGGATATACTTGAAATACCTCATCGCATATCCGGCGCCCATGAACAGTATTGGAATGATGATGGCAATTATCCGTATTGCGTTGCCAAGTTCAGGATTATAGGATGATACCAGCGCTCCTGCGAATACTCCACCCAGGAGGCCGACATAAGCCAGGATAAACCAGATCAGGCTGTTTCCTTTCATGTTCATTTATTATTCCTCCTCCCTGACCCGTTTGCTAAAATCTCCCATCAGGTCGTATGTACTCTTGGCCACGTCATCAAACAGTGCATCGATCAGCTTGTCCAAATCGGTTGGCTGTGGGGGCGGCTGCTTCTGCCTGCGCTTAATCATTATTTTCAACCTGTTTCTCCTCCTTCTGGTAAATCTCGAACTGCAGTACCATCTTCTTCGGTTCGTTGCTGAGAATCTTGCATTCAACTATAGACTTATCGGCTCCATCTTTTTGCTGGCCATAAAGCGCCTGCACGACCGTCACTGGCAGGCGCAGGTAATATGACTTGTTAATCCTTATCCTGCCACTCTCAAAAATGATCTCCCGCTGCAGGACCGGCTCGTATATCCCGACTCCCTCCTTTGCCATGCTGTATTAACTTACAAAAGTATATAAGGGTTAAACAAAAGTTAAACAAATGTTAAACATGCGCCTTATATAGTAAATTATCATTAACTAGTGATGGCTTTCAAAACAAGGCAAGCAAAAGGCATCAAAATGGGCACTTTCTTAGCACTCTTCATAATACTAGTACTCAGCGTCATGGTCGGCATATATGGATACAATTACGTCGTGCAGCAGAACATCATCAAAAGTCCAGTACAACCACCCCCGAACAACAACCTGATTGGCGTGAACAAGCCAATTGAGATAGCAGTGAATGACCCGCTCCAGGGCGTAGCGCTTTCTGGGGCATCCATCAAGGTCCTTGAAGGGACTGTCGTGATGGAAACGTTGACAACCTCAGGCGCAGGGATAGCCACTACAGCACTCCCGTACCAGTCAGGAACATCATTGATACTCGAAGTTTCAGCGTCAGGCTACGTAA
>JAJZYL010000099.1 GCA_021798095.1 archaeon
ACAGTTATTCCAGCAGGAATACGGCTATGCACTGCCGAACCCAGCGAACACTACACTGACCCTGCAGCAGCTGGTCAATGTCGCCGACTTCTTTAACGGCCAGCACGGTGCAAAATATGGGATAGTGATGATGACAGGCCCTGGTGACGATGACATGATACAGACCTTCCTAACGCTCTTCGGAGGAATCAGGGTTGCAGATAGTGCGACCTTCGGACCTGTGACTGGCCCCTATGGAGACATGTTCAGCAGCAATGGGCAGATCCTTTCCAACACATCGATCTTCCAGAGCGCCCTTTCGGCGTTCTCAGATCTAATCAAGGCTAGCGAAGATCCTTTGAGCGCCACCTTTACAACAGTTCCAGGAACCTTCGCTAGGGGAGATGCCCCAATGATGATCTACTGGACGCCTCCATTGCTCACGCTTGGCAATTCATCATTATCTTCGGTTTCCAATGACTGGGCCGTGGCTCCAACAATGCCTGGTGGGGTTAGCGAAACCGGCGGAGTTGGATTAGGCATATATAATGGCACGCACAACCTGCCGCTAGCTCTCTCCTTCTTGGAATTTGCTACTAGCCCGAGTCAGTCGATAAATTACATGACCATTGATAGCCTGCTACCGTATAGGTACTCAGGCTTCTCCTATGCTATTTCACACCAATTGTTATCAACACCAATAATAAACGCTGTTCTTAGTAATCTAGAAACCAGCGTCCAGGGTCCGGGCAATGTCGGATACTGGCCAGAGGTTTCGGCAGCCTTCAGGGGCGAAGTACCATATGTAGTCGAAGGAACAGCGACTGTAGCCCAGGCAGCTAGTATCATAACAAAGGCAAGCGTAAGCGCGGGAGCGACGACGTATGTTGGTGTGTCGCCACCTCCACCATTGTCTGGCACGATTAACGTGGTAGCTATGGCAGGATACAATGATGCAGCCCTTAAGCAGATAGCTAATGACTTTATGGCGCAGCACCCCGGTACAAAGATAAACATAGATGAAATACCGTATGGAAGCGTGGTATCTGATGCGCTGACCGCCTTCAAGGCAAACCAATCAATTTACGATGTAATAAGCCTTGGAAGCGTTGGATTCCTTGGACAACTTGGCCCATATCTTCTTAACATCGGACCATACATGGCATCCACAGCTTGGTTCCCATCATCTTGGAACTCTTCTGATATGATATCATCCCTGATTTCATTGTACTCATACGGCGGAGTGCCAGTCGGACTACCTGAAGCTGGAGGTGCGATGCTCTTCTACTACAGGCCGTCATACTTCAACAATGCAACAAATCAACAGTTATTCCAGCAGGAATACGGCTATGCACTGCCGAACCCAGCGAACACTACACTGACCCTGCAGCAGCTGGTCAATGTCGCCGACTTCTTTAACGGCCAGCACGGTGCAAAATATGGGATAGTGCTAATGACCGGTTCTGGCGATGATGACGCAATACAGACCTATGAAGGGCTAATTGCTGCGGCAAGGGTAAACGCAACCTCTTCTATGGGTAAGGTAAATTCAGTATACGGGGATCTATTTACTAGCAATGGAGTTCCTATATTCAACACTACAATAGGTGAGACGGTGATGAGCGACTATCTTAAATTGGCCGCTGCAAGTGAGGACCCAATGACGTCGGCATATGAAACGGTACCCGGGTACTTTGCTGCGGGAAATGCCCCTATGATGATATACTGGAACCCTCCAGCACTATACCTCAACAACCCGAATAGGAGCGCCATAGTTGGCGATTGGGCGGTAGCACCGACAATGCCAGGCGGCGCTAGCATACTTGGAGGTACAGGCCTTGGGATTTACAAATATACACAGAATCTGCCACTGGCTGTGGCATTCATTGAGTTCGCCACAAGCCCGAGTGAAGCACCGAAGTTTGTTCAGCTTGATAGCCTTATGCCATTCAGATATTCAGTATTCAACCAGCAGGTACAAGCTAACCCAGCATATGCTGAAGCGCTATCCGCGATAGCCAGCACGATGAGCACGAGCATTCCTGGTACGGCTAACGTAGCGTATTGGGGGCAGGTGTCCGCCGCCTTCAGGGGCGAACTTCCAACAATGTATTCCGGACAGGAAAGCATAAGTACAGGTATGACGCATATTGAAACAGCAACCTATCAGGCGGCAATAAGCCAGGCTACAACAGGTAGCGGGTAGAAAATAGTTGCGCGTGAACAGGGCTTTCAGAGTGGGCCTTATTCTAGCACTACCAATAATTATTTATTTTTTAATTTTTTTTATCTATCCTCTTATAACCCTTTTTCAGAGCGCCTTTACGAACACGGCAGGGGCGTATACCCTGGCCAACTTCACCAATATGCTGACCGACCGAGTGTTGAAGATATCCCTTGAGAATACCGCCTTCTATTTTTTCGGTTCGGTTGCCCTGGAATATTCGGTGGGGTTTGGCGTCGCGTTCCTCCTTTATAATTACCTGGGGAGGCTGAGGTCGATATTCCGAACCATAATATTCCTCCCCCTTATGGTATCGCCCGTGGTGATCGGGCTGATGTGGCTGCTGTTGCTGAATACGAACTATGGGCCCATAGATTACATGATCCGGCTCCTTGGCCTACCGCCAGTAAACTGGCTCGGGAACCTGTCCCTGGCCATGCCATCGCTCATAATAGCCAACGGCTGGGAGTATTCCCCGTTCGTCTTCCTCATAATCTATGCGGGCCTCCAGATGGTCCCCCAGCAACTGTATGAGGCGGCAAGCGTGGACGGCCTCACGAGGTTCCAGACCTTCAGGTACATAACGCTGCCATCCATCAGGGCCTCCATGATAATCGCCTTCCTCCTCAATTCCATAGGGGTCCTGAAGGGGTTTGACCTCGTTTACGTGCTGACCAACGGCGGCCCCGGGTATTCTACTTACATACTGAGCTTCTACGAGTACGTCGTAGGCTTTTCGTTCTTTGAAACGCACTACGCTGCGGCCCTGGCAATCCTGTTCCTCATCATAATAGGCGCCTTCGTCTTTGTGATGCTCAAGTTCACTTCCGTTGAGGAGTATCTCGGCTTGAGGAGGTTAAAGGAATGAGGGCCATGACCGTTGTCGTATTAATTCTGCTGACCATAGTCTCCTTAGTGTACATATTTCCCATATACTGGACCCTGGTGACGGCAGTGAAGACCAGCCTCCAGATATTCACCTATCCCCCGATATTCTTTCCCACCAGGTTCACGCTCAGCAACTTCTATACCGCCGGGAACATCTTTGGCGCCGTAAGCCAGACCGCCGTAGGCAGCGTTCCCTGGATGATAGATAGCACGATCATAGCCATAATAGCCACCCTTGCAAGCACCTTCCTGATAGCCGCGCCTGCAGCCTATTCGCTCGTCAGGTACATAAAGAGCGTCTGGCTCGGGAGGCTCATACTGTTCATGACGATGATACCCGAGGCGGTCTTCATGGTTCCGTTCTTCCTGATAGTGGTCAGGATAAACCTCCTGAACACGTGGTGGGGGCTGATCCTTGTCTACATAAGCTTCACTGCGCCGTTCGCGACGTGGCTCCTGATGGGCTTCTTCAACGACATACCGAAGAGCGTGGAGGAGGCCGCTGAAATAGATGGCCTGTCGCCGTATCAGATATTCTACAGGATAAGCCTTCGCCTGGTCATACCGGGGATCATCGCGGCGCTCATACTTAACTTCATATCGTGCTGGAACGAGCTCCTGTATGCGCTCATACTGACCTACTCCCCGTTCCCTGCAGGGGCCCAGACGGTCCCGCTGTTTTTGACGAGCTTTATAATAGTTGAGAAGAGCTTTGCATGGGGCGGGCTGGCCGCTGCCGGGATATTCACCATGCTGCCCACCATCATACTGGGCATATACGCGCAAAAGTATTTAGCCAGAGGGCTTACAATGGGCGCTGTTAAGGGGTAGGTGTTGTTATGGTATGTCTGAAGTAGTTGTGGAAAACCTGACGAAGAAGTTCGGCAACAACGTGGTGCTGGACAATATAGACCTGAAGATAGACGCGAAGGAATATTTCGTATTGCTGGGCCCTTCGGGCTCAGGAAAGACAACGCTGCTGAGGCTGATCGCCGGGCTGGAAGAAATAACGGCAGGCTCGATATACATAGCCGGCAAGAAGGTTAACGATATGCTGCCCAAGGAGCGGAACGTGGCCATGGTGTTCCAGAATTACGCCCTCTACCCTCACCTGAACGTGTACGAAAACATCTCCCTGCCATTGAAGGTAAGACACCTTGGCGCTGAAAGGATGAAGGAAAAGGTTAAGACGGTGGCCGAAACCCTCCATATAGAGGACCTTCTCCAGAAGAAGCCCAAGCAGATCAGCGGCGGACAGCAGCAGAGGGTGGCCCTGGCCAGGGCGCTGGTGAGGGACCCATCGGTGTTCCTGCTGGACGAGCCGCTCAGCAACCTGGACGCCAAGCTCAGGGTGGAGGCCAGGGTCTTTCTAAAAAAGCTTCAGAAGGAGCTGGGGATCACGACGATCTTTGTGACTCACGATCAGGCAGAAGCGTCAACCATGGCAACCAAGATAGCCGTCCTGAACAAAGGGGCAATAACCCAGGTGGATGATCCCTATGAGCTGTACAGGAGGCCCAACGACATGTTCACCGCTGG
>JAJZYL010000100.1 GCA_021798095.1 archaeon
GGAAGTCGTGTATGAAAATCCCCACGCAACGATTGACCCGGAAGGACTTCGCCATGAGGTTGAGAATGTTCCCATTCCACAGTTCAGGCCGAGGAATGGACTGAGCGCACGTCTAGATTGCATGCAGAGAGGGATATATGCAAAGGGACGCTGATATCCCCAAAGCAACGTTCAGGACCGGAGCGGCCTTAAAACCCGGTAATGGGCTCTCCCAAAACCGTCCAGATCGTGAGAAATGAAGATGTAAGCGAAGCAAAGGCGAGAACCCCCAAGCCTTGGCCGTGGGAATATGCCGGATGCAGAAACTGCCAGCTGCTGCGGATCTAGGCAGGAATGCAAAAAATACACGTTTAGAGGAAGCAAGACGTATATCTAGCCGCTCCTCACAATTGTTAAATTTTTAGTTAGAATCTGGTAAAATATCATCGTCAACGATATATTTAAATATATATAATGATGTCATAGTGCTAATGTCTAAAAAATCTATAAGTTCTGCAATAATGGCTATCATCGTAATAGTTGTCATAATCATAGCAGGAGTGGGTGGTTATTATTATTACACTACTACACAGGCACCGCCCCCATCAAAGAGTGTAACTAAGATCGGGTTATTGTTGCCCGGCCCTACCAATGATCTTTCATGGAATGAAGCAGGTTACGTAGCGGCACAGGAATTAGCCCAGGAGCTCAATGCGTCCGGCCAACCGACTACACTTTCGGTTACGAGCGGAGTTTACACCACATCCGATATCACCCCAGCAATGACTTCTTATGCTCAAGGTGGATATTCACTGGTGATATATGTAGGGTATCAGGGTCAAGTTTCAGCTAATACCTTAAACACCACATACCCTAACACAGGGTATATACTGGTAAACGGCTATGCACGAGGCGGAAACGTTGAAACCATAGTAGTAAGATCTGGGGAATGGGGGTTCATAATGGGCGCTGAAGCAGCGCTGCTAGCCCCTTCTAATGGAAAGGTGGCGGATATAGCCGGAGAAAACGTGGGGCTGGAGACATGGGCAGCTCAAGGGTTTACGCTAGGAGTAAATTACATAGATAGTAACTTCAATAGGACCGTCACGCCGGAGGTAGTCTATGTCGGCAATTTCGATGACCCGGCAGCGGCCGAATCTGCGGCAGCAACCGCGGTCTCCGGGGGTGCAAACGTACTATACTGCCAGGGTGACGGCATTACAGAAGGTGTAGCGGCTGCGGCAGTGCAGTACAATGTGCCTTTCCTGTTCACCGAATACAACGCCACCTCTGAGGCTCCGGGTAACACATACGGTGGAATACTCTTTACCTACGCTCCAGTATTTAAGGCAGCGCTAGAACAATGGACTACATATCACGCATGGCCATCTCAGCCATACTATATGGACTTTCAAAATAACGGAGTGACATTCTGGATGTCTTCAAAGGTCCCCTCAAATGATGCTACAGTGCTGAACAACATATATAATGCGCTAGTCTCCTATAAAATACAGGTGTATTATCTAGAATCAAATGGCACCCTGGTGTACACACCGATAACCCCGTCTTATAGCTCCCTTTAATGGAATTAATGAGGCCTCTGAGTTCATGAATTCAAGCAGGCTTCAAATAATTTTTTTT
The DNA here is from genome assembly GCA_021798095.1 of archaeon. Lineage (GTDB taxonomy): Archaea > Thermoproteota > Nitrososphaeria > Conexivisphaerales > UBA164 > JAJZYL01. The sequence continues at coordinate 1,621 of JAJZYL010000100.1, forward strand.
ATTTTTTTAGGATTAATCGTTAGCTCCTTTACGTTTACCCTTTTTAACCTCTCACCGATAAGCGGCCTTTTAACCCTTTTTTCGGGTGGGTTTGGCTCCTTTAACGCGCTGGCCCAGACCTTTGTAATGTCCACCCCGCTCCTGATAATAGGCGTGGGCCTTGCAGTGCCCTTCCAGGCTAAATTCTGGAACATAGGGGCGCAGGGCCAGTTCATACTGGGTGAAATATTCGCTACATGGGTTGGCCTGGAGCTAGCCAGCAGCCTTCCCCCCCTGGTCGTTATTCTGGTGTCCGTTGCATTTGGATTCGTCGGAGGCGCCCTGTGGGCCATACCTCCCACTCTGATGAAACTTTATGCCGGGGCCAACGAAATCATAACGACGTTAATGATGAACTTCGTTGCAGTTTACCTGTTGACGTACCTGCTGGCTGGCCCGATGGAGGGAGCAGAGGCTAAGATGGTCCACGCCCCATCATCGGCCCCCCTGCCGGCGGCCGACCTGCTGCCCCATATTGGAACGCTTTCTGTGGGCATATTTCTGGCCATAGCCATAGCCCTAATTTTGTATGTGATCTTAAAGCGTACAAATTTTGGCTATGAGTTAATGCTGATAGGGCAAAGCCTGGATAACGCCAGATATTCGGGCGTAACCGTAAAGCGCAACATACTCCTGTCCATGATCATAAGCGGAGGGATAGCCGGAATTGCAGGGATGATCATGGTGTTCGGGTCGACCCAGGCCCTGATCCCGCAGTTCTTCAGCGATGTATCCACCAGTTTCGGATACGTCGGGATAGCCGTGGCCATGATATCATCATTGAACCCACTGGCAATAATAATCATATCGATCTTCTTTGGAGGAATTCTCAACGGCTCATATATCATGGAGGCAATATACAGCACCCCCATAGACGTCGTAATATCGATATATGGCATACTGATGTTCTTTACAATGATCGGCATATTGATCGACTTTTCAAAGTATTTTAGGAGGAAAAAGGTCAAATGATCCAAGCTTTCATCTATGTCCTGATTTCGACGGTGCTGATCGGAATGGTGCCTAGGGCAATGCCGATATTTGCGGCCGCCATAGGGGAAAACATTGACCAATCATCCGGGGTCCTGAACCTGGGCGTTGAAGGTATAATGCTCATGGGAGCCATAATAGGATTGGAGGTGGATTTCTTTACGCACGACCTAATTCTGGCGTTCCTGGCCGCCGGCGCCATTGGAGTCCTCTTCTCCCTATTGCACGCCATAGCCACCATAACCTTCCGTGCCGATCAGGTGGTCAGCGGCACCGCCATCTGGTTCATAGGGTGGGGGATTTCCGGCGTAATATTTGCGGCAACCTTCAGGGGCGTCTCTCCAACGGTGCACGTGCTGGGGTCAATATATATACCGTACCTTACAAGGTTGCCTCTTGTGGGGAAGCTGATATTCGGAGAGGACCCCATGGCCTACATCCTGATAGCGTTATTGATAGCCGGGCAGTATTTCCTGTACCACACAAAGCAGGGGCTTAACCTGAGGACGGTTGGCAATGACCCCCGTGTGGCTGAAATAATGGGCGTAAACCCGTTCCTGTACAGGTATGCCGCCGTCCTGTTCGGTGGCTTTATGGCCGGTATAGGGGGTGCATATCTGACCCTGGTGATTGTCGGCTCCTTTTATTTTGACATGACGGCCGGCATGGGATTTATAGCGGTAGCGCTGGTTTACTTTGGAAAATGGAACCCCTGGAAGGTTTTTGCCGGTTCCCTGATATTTGGCGCAGTGTACATCTTTTACATATACCTTGAAACCATAATCGTTTCAGTTCCGTACGAATTCTTCGATATGTGGCCGTACCTGGCGGTCCTGGGCATGATATTGGTTATAGGGTTAAGGGCGAGGGCACCGACATCGCTGGCCATGCCGTACATAAAGGAGGAGTGAGGCCGTGGAACCTGTTATAAGGATGGAAGGGATAACCAAGATATTTTCAAGCACCGTCGCTAACGACGGCATCAACTTTGACATATACCCGGCGGAGATCCACGCCCTCCTGGGAGAAAATGGCGCAGGTAAGACAACCCTGATGAACATCCTTTACGGCCTGTACAGGCCCGAGAGGGGCAACATCCTGGTGAACGGGAAGAAGGTGAACATCAGGAACTCGCTTGACGCCCAAAGATATGGAATCGGAATGGTCCATCAACACTTTTCACAGATTCCATCATTTACCGTCCTGGAAAACATTTCAATAGGCTTAAAGGAGGGCCGTGTAAGGCTGGACCTTAAACGGATAAGGGAAAGGGTGACTAAGGCCATGAAAGAGTACAACATAACCGTGGATCTGAACAAGAGAATGGAGGAGTTCACGATCGGCGAAATACAGAGGGCTGAAATATTAAAGATGCTTTTCAGGGGCGCCAACATCCTGTTGCTGGACGAACCGACCAGCTCCCTTACGCCGCAGGAATCTGAGGACCTATTTGACAGCCTAAGATCGCTCATCAGGGCAGGCAAAAGCGTGGTCCTGATAACCCATAAGCTCTACGAAGTATTTGAAGTGGCCGATAGGATCACGGTCCTTAGGAAGGGGAGGATAACCTACGAAGGGCTCAGAAGTGAAACCACAAATGAAAAGGTGGTTGAAGCGATGATAGGCAAGGAGGTCGATCTGGTCAATTTTCAAAGGGGGGAAAAGAAGTTCGAGGGTTCAATGAGGGCAGAAGGCCTCACCGTTTATCAGGAAGGCGTTATCAGGGTTGACAACGTATCATTCGAGCTGAACAGGGGTGAAATACTGGGCATCGCGGCCGTGGCAGGCAATGGGGAGAAGGAACTGGTTGAGGCCCTGTTCGGGCTGAGAAGGCTAGCCTCCGGAAAGATCTACCTGGAAAACGAGCAAATAGATGGCCTGACGGTAAAGGGCAGGATCAGGCTGGGGCTTGGATATATACCAGAGGAAAGGCTCACGAGAGGCGTAGCAAGGGGGATATCCATCTCACTTAACAGCAT
>JAJZYL010000101.1 GCA_021798095.1 archaeon
GTATCTTTTCCGCGAATTATTTCCCAATCTGATCAAACATAATATCCTGGGTCAGTTCTGGAGAGGGATATATAGGAAGTATGTAGTAAAGATGACCAAGCTGGATGCTAAAAAGATGGAGTACATAGTGAGGGAGAAGGCCAACAAGGGAAGGGGCAGCGTTGTGATCTCCCAGGAGTTGGGCATATCCAAGAGGAGGGTGGACCAGGTGTACCGTTACTACGCTGACAATGGGTATATCCCTTCTTTGGCAAAACCAGGCAGGAAGAAGGGCGGGGAGCTCACTGAGGATAAGGTGAACCTGATACTGAATTCATATTCAAAGTACCTGGTGAACGCGCTGTACCTGCAACACATGATCAGGGCTGACACCGGAATCAACATAAATAAACCACAACAGGATACAGAGGGTCATGAACGCCAGCGGCCTCTCCTCCGGTGCCGGGAGGAGGTGGAAGAGGAGGAACTGGATAAGGTACGAAAGGGAGCACTCCAACGAGCTGTGGCACACCGACTGGCACCAGATAAAGGACCCAAGGTGGAAGGGCCTGTGGCTGATCACTTACGAGGACGACTCCTCCAGGTTCGTAACCGGATACGGCGTGTTCCCTACCCTTACGTCGGAATATTCGGTAAGGGTGCTGAAGGAGGCAATCGCCAGGTATGGGAGGCCGGACGTGATGCTGTCGGACCACGGCTCCACCTTCTACGCCATATATAGAATCCGTCGCCAGAGAGAAAGGGCTTACTGAGTTCGAGAAGTACCTGCTCAAGATGAAGATACGCTTCATAATGGGCAGGGTAGATCACCCTCAAACCAATGGTAAGCTGGAGAAGTTCCATGACATATTCGAGAAGAAGGTCAAATACTTCGGGTCCATCGATGAGTTCTTCACATGGTACAACTGTACGAGGCCGCACGGTGCTCTGGGCCTTGACACGCCACTGCACGCTTATATATCAAGGAAGGAGAAGAGTGAGTCGCTTATGGACCCGTCAATAATGGAGAACTGGGTGATATCCTAAATGGGAAATGATTTTTGGAAAAAACACTGGAAGAGCGGACCCCATTAGATTTATAAAGAACCAGCTTAAAAGGCCTATAAATTGATCCTTCACTCACCGGCTATACCAAGGAATGAAATGTGGGGGTATGCTCTGGTTCAAGCCAATGCCTCTTCCTGGCTTAGAGTACCATTTGCAATGGACCCTGCAAGGCATGGACCCATAACGGTCTGTTCGCATACTTTCTATAAATCTATCAGGAGAACGACAGCAGCCAGCGCAGAGGGCTGGTGGTTCGACCAAATGTTGGCACAATTATCAAATAGCGCATTTATATCCGAGATTGAACAACAAAGGGTTCCATGTATTGCATAGCGCTTCAATGGAGCGCATAATTATGTTTAGAAGAGGAAGTGATTGGATCTACGTTGGATTTAATAGAAATATCATGGGTTCTGCTTATAATAGGAGTCACAGCGTCCATAGCTTGGCTAATAGCACCTTATATAACCAAAATTTATACCCATGAAAGTAGTCTTATAGACAGGGTCTTCGACCCGATTGAAAATCTAATATATAGAATAATTGGCATAGACAAAAACAGAGGTATGGGCTGGAAGGAATACTTCCTGACCGGCCTCTTCGTGAATTTGATAATGATGGCGCTAACATTTTCAATTTTTTTATTTCAAGGGGTTTTGCCATTGAATCCCCAGCATTTCAGTAGTTTGAATTGGAACCTGGCATTGAATAATGTAATTTCTTTCATGACCAATACCGATCTTCAACACTACGCCGGGGAGAGCACCCTTTCCTATCTGAGCCAGACTGCCGCGGTTCAATTTTTAATGTTCAGTGCCCCTGCCACGGGGATTAGCATGGCCGTTGCTATGATAAGAGGGTTCAGGGTAGGAGCAAAGGATTTAGGAAACTTCTACCTGGACTTTACCAGAACCATTATCAGATTGTTACTTCCACTTAGCATATTAGTTTCATTAGTCCTGGTCGTGCTGGGTGTGCCGCAAAGCATCAGCGGCTACGCAGTGGTAAGGACCATTGAAGGCGTTACCCAACAGATAGCTATAGGTCCTATCGCTTCTCTCACTTCGATAACGCAGCTTGGGTCCAATGGAGGCGGATATTTCGGTGCCAACTTTGCGTATCCGTTTCAAAACCCGAGCCCGGTAAGCGATATCCTTGAACTTTCATTGATGCTTCTACTACCTACTGCTTTGATCTTCGTATTCGGGCGACTATTGGGGAAGAAAAGTGAATCCAAGCCAGTATTCATTGCGGCATACTCTATGCTCGGCATCAACCTTCTAATTGGCTTTCTTCAGAAGGTAAGCCTTGGTCCTGGAATCGAAACCAGGATAGGAGGTTTCTTCTCCACCTTCTGGACCGTTATATCTACTTCAACAAATACCGGATCATTAAACGCATCGCTCTATGCGATGAGCCCATCAGCTGTCCTTTCCTCATTTATGTCCATGTTCATACAATCCACTCCGGGCGCTGTAGGGACGGGGCTCATATATATGATCATGTACGTCATACTTACGGTGTTCATAGTTGGCCTGATGGCCGGGAGGACGCCGGAGTATCTCGGGATCAAGATAACGGCCAGGGATGTTGGGCTTATTATGCTTGCCTTTATAATCCATCCAATTATAATACTCATACCCACCATTCTAGCGTATACGACGGGGGCTGCGGCCCAGATAGGCATAGGAGCCAACGCCATTGGTTTCACTAAAATCTTTTATGAATTTTCTTCGGCCGCTGCAAATAACGGCTCCGACTTTTTTGGCGTACTTGCCAATACACCATTCTTCAATGTCGCGACGGCCATTGTGATGTTCGTTGGCCGCTATGCGCCAATGTGTATATTACTCGCTTTAAGTGGGTCAGTATTAGGAAGAAAGAGGGAGGCGGTGTCAGGCCTGAGGACGGATAGCCTTGTCTTTGCCGTAGTGCTTGTGGGGAGCATAATCATACTTGTGCTTCTTGTTTTTCTTCCATTTTTAGCCCTAGGCCCTATTCTAGCGTTCTTTGAAGGGAGGATGAATTTCTTTGGGTAGTTCAGAAGCCAAAAAAGGGTTTCGCATTACCGGCCTATCGAGGGCTCTTCTGGATTCTGTGAAAAGGCTGAGTCCATTTAGCTTAATAGCAAACCCGGTTATGTTCATAGTTGAAATCGCGTTCTTCATAGTGGTACTTATGGCGATTTACCCTGCTGGGTTTGGTCCATTGGCAGAGATCAGCGAAAGGGGGTTCTACGCTACCGTAGCTACAATACTACTCTTCACGGTCTGGTTTAGCACCCTCGCTGATGCGCTGGCTGAGCAGCAGGCTAGAAATACTGCAAACAGCCTCAGGCAGCTGGAAACACAGGTCATAAGCACCATAGTAATAACCGAGGGTTGGTCAAGAAAGTACGTCACAAAGCCATCATCCGAAATCAAGAGAGGAGATATAATACTTGTTAAGAAGGGTGAAATCGTACCAATGGATGCCGAAGTGCTTGAAGGTATAGCTATGGTAGATGAATCACTCCTGACAGGCGAATCGACCGCTGTCAAAAAGGCTCCTGGGGATGTACTAATAGGGGGTTCAAGGGTGATCAGCGATACCTTGACCGCTAGGGTAACTGTTAATCCAGAAGATTCATACATAAAACAGATGGCCAAGATGGTGGAGTCATCAAAAAGGCCTAAGACAGCTAATGAAAAGGCAATAACAGTAGTGTTAATAGGGCTGACCGCCATCTTCAGTGTAATAATACTAACCCTAATCGGTATCTCTCTGGCCCTGAGGCTGGGGGGCGACCTCTCTGTATTTATAGCATTGTACGTGTGTCTTCTTCCCACCACCATTGGCGCCCTACTGTCTGCTATTGGTCTTTCAGGAATTTCAAGACTTTATAAGAGAAAGATAGTAGCTAAATCCGGAAAGGCCGTTGAGACTGCGGGTGATGTGGATATCATACTGCTGGATAAAACGGGGACCATAACCGTAGGTGACCGAGAGGCCGTCGAATTTATCCCATTTGAAGGGTGGGATGAAAGGGCTGTAGGAGAAGCCGCATTTCTTTCTTCCTGGTACGATGATACACCGGAGGGCAGGAGCATAATAAGGCTCGCCTATAAAAGGGGATACATACCCAAGGAGATAAACGAGTTATCAATGTCCAAAGTATATAATTTTTCAGCATCCACCAGGACCAGCGGAATACGCCTGACGGAGGTTAATGATGAAATAAGGACTGGTGGAAAGGAAAGCAGGCGACGCTGGTGGTTCAGTAGAAAGCATGCCGACAAGCTGGTCAGATCGACGCCTTTGACAGAAGTTGAAATTATGAAAGGCGCGCCGGACGCTATTAGGAATATCGTCGATTCAGTACCAATGGAATTCGATAAAATGACCGATGAGATATCCTCTGTCGGTGAAACGCCCATAGCGATATCTAAAGATGGAAAGGCGATAGGAATGATAAGGCTGAAGGATGTCCTTAAGCAGGGGGTAAAGGGAAAAATCGCGGACCTAAAGTTGATGGGCATTGAACCCATAATGATAACGGGCGACCAACCACTTACG
>JAJZYL010000002.1 GCA_021798095.1 archaeon
CCAAAATTCAAAATCAGGATGGTTGGGGTTGGTGCTTTTCCTAACATGGAACACATAAACATAATATGGGTGGGTGGGGAAAGTGCTGAACTGATAGAACTGGCCCATATGATCAGGAAGCTTACGAAAGGAACTGGAGATCAGAGGGCGTTCATACCTCATCTGACTATAGCTAGGGTAAAGTGGGTAAGGGACAAGGAAGAACTGATAAGAATTGTCCAGGAAATCGGGGGAATAGAACTAGGGACGGTAAGTGTTTCAGAATTTAACCTCAAACATAGTACGTTGGGCCCTGATCATCCAACTTATACCATCCTTAAGAGCTATATGTTAGGGGGGGCTTTATAAAGTGAACCATATGGCTACCATAATCGAGGGTATCAAGTCTAGGTTACAACCGACCGATGCCGAAAGGTCGGCCGTAGAGGCTGCGGCCAAGGAGATAGAAACAAGGCTAAAAAGGGCCGCCGTTCATTATGAACTCGGTGGTTCCTATGCGCACGGTACATGGCTCCCTGGTTCAGCAGACCTGGACTACTTTTTACTGTACAGTCCGGAAATGGGAGCTACAGCCATAGCACGCGCCGGGATGACGGACGCTGAAACCGTATTAAAGGGTTACACTACAAGAAGGAGGTTCGCTGAACATCCATACCTGGAGGGATATGTAGGGGGTATAAGGGTCAATCTGGTTCCATGCGCTGACGCCAAGCCTGGCAATTGGGTCACCAGCATGGACAGGAGCAGATACCACTCAGCATTTATGAAGGAACATCTTAATGAAAAGATGAAAGGTGAAGTCAGGGTTACGAAGGCATTCCTGAAAGCTCGCGGGCTCTACGGCGCAGAGATAAGGACCGCGGGGTTCAGCGGGTATCTTACTGAGGTGCTCATAGTCAAATATGGGTCATTTCTCCAGCTCATCAGGGCTGCCACAGTATGGAAGAAAGGTGAAATGATAACGATCGACAGTCCCAGCTCTTCTGTTAAACAGCTCTTCCAAACAGCACCGCTTATAGTAATCGATCCGGTAGATCCTAGAAGAAACCTAGCGCAGGCCGTTAGGCCGGCCAACATAGGCAAGTTCGTACTGCTCTCCAGAAGTTTCATAAGGAAACCTCGGGCTTCCTACTTTAGGAAGGCGGCTATGGGTGGCGGCGCAGACGTTAATCTCATGTTTACTGATATGGTTTACCATACGGCTCAGATAATCTTTCCCTCCTCACAAAAGGTCGAAGATATTAGATGGGGTGAATATAAGAAGAGCCTCAGCGCGATCACGGGCAGGCTGAAGGAAATGGGGTATCCGGTGATTAAGGCTATCATATCGGAGAAGGGTGAATGGACATCTTTTGCAATACTGCTACAGAATACCGATGATATAATAACGCTAAGAAAGGGGCCCAGTGCCTTTGATCCCAAAAATTCTTCCGCGTTCCTGCATGCAAACAGACGATTTGTATGGGTGAGCGATGACGGAAACGTCTATACTATGGCAAAGAGGGGACCCGTGGAAGCAATCATCAAACATATATTGAAAAGGCCCGTAGAGAATGGTATATCAAAGGGCATTGCCAATAGCACAAAGGCATCGGTAGTAACTGTTGGCCTGCAAATCAATGAACTTAAGGGACCAAAGAAGACTACAGCAAAGCTAGCCATGGAGGAACTGGTGCTTACGGATGACGTGACCGACCTGATCTAGTGAACCTACCCACGGCTAAGGCTTCGGAGTTTTACTGCTTCCCCCAAACCCCTAATTTTATTTATAAGTGCCTGTAATACACAACAGACGACCCACTCGATTTGCACAGGTCATATATCAGGCAGGGTTTAAATACAGCCGCAGAAGGTTCATACCATGAAAGTTAACGTCCTTGGGAGCGGGGCTACGTCACCCTCTAGTAGAAGAGCGTGCGCTTCGTATTTGGTTGATGAAAAATATCTGTTCGATATAGGGCCAGGATCCTATATGAACCTAATGAAAGCCGGTCTTGACCAGAACATGATAAATGCGGTTTTCATATCCCATCTCCACGGGGACCATGTGTACGATCTGGGGGTATTTCTGTGGGGTATGGCTACCAGAGAAAGGAAGGAAAAACTTTTGGTCTATGGACCAAAGGGCATCGCCGCCCTGATTTCTCACGTCTTATCTGATGCTAATACCCCGGTTAGCTTCCTGAAGTTCGATATCGAGACAGTCGAAGTATCCGCCGGAGATACAATACACGGGGGGTCTGTACAGACTGCAATGGGCGAACACGCAGCATATGACCTGATATACAGGATGGGTGATTTCTGTTATACAGGCGACACAAGGCCGGTACTGGCTACAGCGACCCTCGCAAAGGGATGCAAGATGCTTCTACATGAAAGCTCCTTCCCTGCTAGACTAGAGAAGGAAGCTCATACATACTGGCACAGCACATCTGTGGATGCCGCAAGGATTGCCGCCATGGCTGACGTTGAGAACTTGATATTAGTCCATATATCCCCTGTACAGGAAGTTAACGCTGCAGAAATGCTTGAAGAGGCTAAGGAAAACTTCCACGGTAGGGTCATGCTAGCCTCGGACCTTGCTGAGTTCCTATTCTAAATGTAGCTTGCCTTACTTATGATGTTATAAGTGATAGCCATCGTACCAGTTGGGCCAATTCTTCTAGGTTCGATCCCGTCCATTTTTGGCAATTCACCTCCTCAATCCACATCATCTTTTCCAGATAGAGCCGATGTCAGGATTACAGGTATCCATAATTAAAAATCTTCATGAATATTGTCCTAACCGCTTCAAACCCTATTTGCCATAAAGGCAACAAGTTCGCCCAGAACATCTTCTGCTGCGCCACCAATAACTAGATCAGCTATTTCATCAAACGGTGTCCTTTCCTCATTTACGATTATCAAGCGACCGCCATGCTGTTTTACTAGATATGGTATTGAATTAGCCGGTGAGACGGTAAGAGATGAACCGACTACCAGGACACAGTCAGAACTGTTGGCCGCGGATATAGCTTTTGGCATCATTTTCACCTCTTCCCCGAAGAGCACGACGTCGGGCCTTATGACGCCCCCGCACGTACATAAAGGGGGGTTGGTCCCAGACCCGATCATCCTTAATACCTCCGAACTCGAATAAGGAGCACCACACTTGGAACAGTAACATCTTCTCATATTTCCATGCAGTTCTATCACGTTCCTAGACCCTGCCAACCCATGGAGGCCATCTATGTTTTGCGTTATAACAACCTTGATTATCCCTAAACGTTCAAGGTCGGCCAGAGCGAGGTGACCTAAATTTGGCGCAGCCGTAAAGATGCTGCCCATACGTGTAGAATAGAATTCCCAGAACCCGCGTGGGTCATCTGACAGATAATTTATTGATGCAAATTCTTCAGGGTAGGTCTTCCAGAGCCCCTTTGGGCCCCTAAAATCGGGGATTCCGGACGCTGTGCTTATGCCAGCACCAGTAAAGGCAATAGCCTTTGATGCCGATCTCAGGATTACTGCTGCGTTCTCTGCGCCCATAATAGCGGTCCACTAACATATATCGGGGAAGCCCTAATAAAGTTATCATGTTCTTTCTCATGAACCACAGGACGACCGTCAGTTGTCCATAGCTAAGGGCCGCTTTGTTATGTTTTTGTAGTTATACAGGATTGCATCAACGCAGTTACAAAATAATAAATAGGGGGATTACATAGGATGGAATAGTGAGGAATTATTACGAATGGTCTATGGCTCTTCCCTTTTCAAAATAGAACGACCCTTGATGGTTGAACTAGCTACGAACGACCGTGATCTGGCCCTAGCTTCTCAGGAGGGAGGCGCAGATGCCATAATTTTTTCTGTTTCAAATCAACATCCTTCACAGAATTCGACGCGGGAACTAGATCTTGAGGAAGAAAGCATTAGAAGGAGTCTTGAAGGGATTCACGTATCGAAGGGTGTCTCGCTAGGCAACAATAAAGCGATCACAAGGGACGAGTGGTCAAAGCTGGTCGAGCTGCAAATTGATTTCATAGTTGCTCACCCATCCTTAGTCCCTCCATTTATCATGGAGGATGATCGCCTAGATAAGTTTGTATATGCTCCATCAGGGCTGCCCATGGAGCTTTATATCACCATATCAAATATAAATGGGGTGAGCGGCCTGATCTTTCTGCCGCAATCACAGATAGATGGTTCAATCCCGTTTAACCTCATAGATGTAATTTGGTTGAACGCCCTTACGAAGTCCATATCTAAACCCATACTGTTCAAGATAGCATATAATATAACCCCCGACGACCTGAACATACTAAATCAATCAGGTTCTCACGGTTACGTACTGGACCCTTACATAGGCGGTTCCCTAGAGCCTGATATATATAATCAAACTGTAAAGGCGTTCAAGGATAAGCTCGTAGCGCTGAATAGCGGGAAGGGTTATCCGGGATTTAGTTAAGCTCATCAACTCCTGGTGTAAAATAATATATAACTAGGTTCTGCCCATGAATTCCTCGTGAATAGCTTCAACGCTTTTCTGCAGATCTTTCTCCTGAATGGCTATGCTTATGTTCAATTCGCTCGAACCCTGAGCTATCATTACAATGTTTATCTTACGGGCCCCTAACGAGTTAAACAGCCTTGCAGCCACGCCAGGTGTCCCTCTCATTCCGGACCCTATTATAGCGACTATGCAGACGTCCTTTATGGAATCCATATCCATGATCTCCTTGCCCAGATATTCGAATTCAATTATCGATTTGCAGCTGTCCAAAGATCGTTGAGGGATGACAAAGCTCAGATTGGACTCGGACATGCTCTGCGAAATCATCTTGATATTTATACCCTCATTGGCAAGCCTACCAAGAATCTTCGTAGCTATGTTTCCCCCTACAAGCGGCCCCTTGATAGTAACTATGGACATACCCCTTAGGACCGCTACCGCCTTGACTATATCTACTGAATAGCTCTTCTTCCCGCTTTCACTGATGAGCGTCCCCGCGCCTTCTGGCCTGAACGTATTTCTGACATATATTGGAATCTTGTGTTCCATTGCCGGTATAAGGCTCTTTGGATGAAATGCCTTGGCCCCAAATGCCGCCAGTTCCATGGCTTCATCATAGGTGAGCTCAGGAATGGTCCTAGATTTTATCAGCTTGGGATCTGCGGTCATCATTCCATCCACATCGCTCCATATTATTATTTTATCGGCGTCCACCGCGGCGCCCAAAATGGTAGCCGTATAATCGCTGCCCCCACGGCCGAACGTGGTGATGATGCCGTCCTTGGTTATGCCTGCAAAGCCTCCTACGACCGGCGTTATTCCTTTCTCCAACATGGGGATCAGCCTTTCATGTACCGCCTGCTTAGTAGCGTTCATAAGCGGGTTAGCATCGCCAAACACCGCATCGGTTATTATGCCTGACTCTCCACCCGTTAGGCCGACGGCCTTTATACCTCTCCTGTTAAGTGTAGCCGCGGCAAGTTCCAATGAGTACCTTTCTCCGAAGCTCATTATATAATCAAGGATGCGCGGCGTTAAATCCCTTGTATAGCAAAGGCTATAGAGGATGTGCCCTAATTCGTCATCCACCTGCAAAAGCTTTGTTCTAACGTCCGTGTCGACGTCTTTCATTGACAGTTTGGCTTCGTTCCTATGCCTTTCGGCGTTCCTATCTAGGAACTCCTGAACCGCTTTATTGTCACCCCTCTCTGCAACCTTTGCCACTTCTATAAGCTCATCCGTTACTCCTTTAATAGCCGAAACGACGATTATGGCCTTTTGTTCCTTGTAAAGCTTTAATATATCGACGATCCGGTTATAGCCACCGTCCTTAACTGACGTGCCACCGAACTTCATTACGATCGTTTTCATGAGTAACCTTGAATATACAACCTTAATAATATTACCTAATCGGATTGATGGGTCGTACACCATGTTTATATTTCAATCCGTTGATGATGACTTCATATGTTCAAGCGGTCAAAGGTTGCAGGCGCACTGATATTTGTCGGAGCGTTCCAATTCCTGTTATCTATGATTGTCGCCGAATCTATCTATCCAGGTTATAGTATACAATGGAATTACATAAGTGACCTGGGGGTTGGCTCAACTTCCTTGATATTTAACACATCAATAATTTTCTTGGGCATTTTCTTACTCCTTGCAGCATATCTCCTAGATAAGGCATGGGCTGGAAGATGGTTCACCTTTGCGCTGGTGATGACAGCCATAGGCGCGATCGGAGTCGGTGTTTTCAATGAAAGATCGCCTTTAAACCTACATGTCCTGTTCTCACTGATCACCTTTGCGTTTGGGGGCATATCGGCTATCATGTCGTCTCGCATAGTCAAGCCCCCGTTTTCGTTTATATCGGCCTTGGTTGGATCGTTGGGGCTAGTTGCGCTGGTATTTTTTGCTATAAACTTCTATCCCTTGATAGGACCAGGAGGAATGGAAAGGATGATAGCGTATCCTATCCTAATCTGGGGGTTGGCGTTCGGTGGGTATCTGATGGCCGCAGATGGCGGCTAAATTTAGTTTTACCCCCTCCTCTTTAAATGAACGCTAATTTCGCCATTCTGTTCAATAAAATTTAGCATCTCTAACTTGCTTATACTGGCCAAGCTTTCGAAAACCGGCCTTTCGTATGGAAATCTTGATTTCATGAGCAGGAGGCTGGCCTCCTGTCCTGGCGTGCATTCAAAATAAAGTAACTTCATGGTGTTTCTTAAGTACGTCAATGGGTCATCACCGCAAGTTACATTTCTGAGATCCTCCACGATCATTAAACGCACCCACTCATTGAACTGGAAAATAAGTCATAAGCTCCGCGATATTGAATTATTACAATCATATTAGTGCATATGTATCAGAAGCTCATTTGACGTACTTGAGGTACCAGGTTTGAGTGCCATCATGACCATCTCTTTTTTCGCTGTCCTCAACTGTAAGCGGAGCAGGTTCTATCCCCTCTTGGCCAGGCTGCCAGTTGGCCGGTGTCGCCAATTTGCGATCCCAGTTGAATTGAAAGGCCTTTATGACCCTCAATATTTCATCTATGTTCCTGCCAACCTCGGCGGGATAGTAAATCATCCACCTGACCATTTGATTTGGATCGATAAGAAAGACACCCCTGACCGTATTCCCAGCCTTGACATCTATCAGGTTATATTCAGATGCAATGGCCTTGTCTACATCAGCTATTATAGGGAAGGGAATGTCGACCCCCAGATTTTTCTTGATGTCCCTTACCCAGGCTATATGGCTGTATATACTGTCTACACTTAACCCTAACAGTTCCACACCTAGCCTCCTGAATTCATCGTACCTCTTAGTAAAGGCCATAAATTCGGTCGTGCAAACAGGAGTGAAATCCCCCGGGTGAGAAAACAGGACCACCCATTTCCCTTTAAGGCTGGATAGGGTAACTGGTCCCTTTGTTGTACTAGCAACAAAATCAGGTGCCTTCTGTCCCAGTAATGCCGGCATATTAATTCGGTGTAATTTATGAACTATTTTGTTTAAGCGTTGCTTGTAAATTTAAAAGAATCCAGCCCTTCACTCCTTGCAATTGAATCCAAACATTCAACCCGATATAATAACAAAAATGTACAAATAATTTAAAACCGCGGCCATCGGTAACAATAACATGGTAGAATCTATAGGCCAGGGAGTGTTTGAAAAGGACCCCTATAGTAATGCGCTTACCCAATTGGCTTCTGTGGCAGAATTTTTGGATCTGGAACCGGAATATTATGAGGTGTTGAAGACAACGATGAAAGAATTAGTTGTGCATATTCCCTTAAAGCTAGCAAGAGGTGAAGTGGTAACATTTACGGGTTACCGAGTTCAACACAACAATGCCAGAGGGCCTTTCAAAGGGGGTATAAGATATCACAAGAATATGGACTTGAACGATGCGAGAGCGCTTTCTATGTGGATGACTTGGAAGACGGCGATAATGGACGTCCCATTCGGAGGGGCAAAGGGTGGAATAACTGTTGATCCCGATAAACTGAACATGGACGAGCTTGAGCAACTAACTAGGAGGTATGTAGATATGTTGAAGGATGATATAGGCCCCGAAATAGATATCCCTGCGCCTGATGTAAATACAAACCCGCAGATTATGGGATGGATTATGAATGAATACTCAAGGCTTAGGGGGTTCAATGTTCCAGCCGTGGTTACTGGAAAACCGCTCGAGCTGGGTGGGTCTGAAGGAAGGCTATCGGCCACAGGCAAGGGCGTCGCAATCTGTACCAGAGAAGCCGTTCAAAGGTTCCTTGGCAAGGAGTTACATGATGTAACAGTAGCGGTGCAGGGATTCGGTAACGTTGGTTCCAATACCGTTCGTTTCCTGATGGATATGGGCGCGAAGATAGCTGGCGTGAGCAACATCTACGGGGCCGCAAAGGCGAAAGGTGGGCTGTTTGGCGTTTCATTTGATAAATTGAACAACGATCTTGTGAATCCACATTCCATTTCTTCACTCGTTTATGCTGAACCGATCACAAATGAAGAGCTGTTGGAAATGGATGTTGATGTTCTCATTCCCGCAGCGATGGAGGGGCAGATAACTGAGTACAATGCGTCCAAGATAAAGGCTAAACTTATAATGGAAGCGGCCAACGGCCCCATAACACCGAGCGCAGATTCTATACTATACAAAGGCGGCGCGAAGATAGTCCCTGATGTACTCGCAAACGCCGGGGGTGTGCTAGTGTCCTATTTTGAATGGGTGCAGAATCTGAATAGAGATCATTGGAGCGAAATCGAAGTTAATGCCAAGTTGGATGTCAAGATGAAAAACGCATTTAAACAGATATTTGAATTCGCCGCGTTAAAAAATATAGAAATGAGGGAGGCGGCGGTGGCTATAGCTGTGGATAAAGTGGTCAAGGCTATGAAACTGGCGGGATGGCACTAGATAGTCAACGATACATTTCCAAGCGCTATATAATATGTGCAAAAGCTAGCTTTACTATTCAAATGGCGGCCCGAACGCTGGGTAATTACCGTTTGTATGATTAATCAACCCGATTAGAGGCTATATTTAGATCAGCTCTTCCAATATTAACACGCTTGGGGCGCGCCACTTTGACCACTGTGTCACTATCAAGCGCATTAAAGCCTGGGCCTGGCGCCTGTACCCACGGCTTAAGTATTCATAAATCATATTACATGAACTACCGAGTCGCACGCGCGAATCGAAGCCTATGGAGTGGCTTTAACTATTCATCACAAAACATCCCCTTCTATTAGAAAGCGCTTGGCCGGCAGCCGTCAGCTATGTTGTTCCTCTCTAGCTGGTCATAACCGTTCGGCAATCGGTGGCCCCATATCATCTTAAACTCCCCTACGGTTATGGGTGAAATTATAATTGTATAATGATTTGCCGCGGGCCGGGTTTGAACCGGCGACACTCCGGTCTTCAGCCGGATGCTCTCCTTAGCCCCAGTGGTCAGGCTGAGCTACCGCGGCATTGTCATTCAATGTTCTGGCGCCAGATTATAGACAATGATATTGACATTTTCTAGCACCCATGCCACCTTGCTCCCTTGTATCGCGCCCCAATATAAGAATTTTGATTTTTGGGAGGCTGGATGTCCATCGGCGAAAGGTTTTACGGAAGGTCGTGCTAGCCAAGCCCCATGGGCTATAAAAGGTTGGAACATGTAAGTGACGCATATATCGAAGCATATGGAAGGTCAAAAAATACATGTTTTGAAAGCGCGGCACTCTCTCTTCTAGACTTAATCTATGATGTACATGCTGTGCACTCGAAGGTTGAAGTGCATTTCAGCGTAAGCGGATCGGATGAATATAACCTCCTCTATAGATGGTTGGAAGCCGTACTTCAGAAGTTCACTATAGATGAATTTGCCATTAGCAGGTTTTCTGTCCGCATAAACGACAATACGCTTAATGCAACCGGATATGGTGAACCATATAAACAAGAAAGACATGGATATAAGACCGAAGTTAAGGGCATAACATATTATCTTATGGAGATAGTCCATCAGGGGGGTTGGTGGCGAATCAAGTATCTGGCGGACCTCTAATGACCTAAAATTGGTGGAGCTGGATTAACGGCTAAAAATCCGAAAAATGAGCTTAGAATGTCCTGATCCGCGGATCAGCCCCCAATAGTATACATAGGTCTAATATGTGAAGGTATAGCCTTTTCATGGACCATGGTTTCAACTCCTGCAAACTTGTTCCCCACCTTATCGATAAAGAACTTTTCCAAATCATCATCAGAGGCGCCCTCCCTTAGAAGGTGCCTAAAATCAAACTCCATATTGCCGAACATACACGGGACTAAGCTTCCATTAGCCATTATCCTTATCCTGTCGCAATCTGAACAAAACGGCTGTGTAACTGAAGTTATAAAACCGACTGTTGTGTCAGTTCCCTTTATCATATAATTGCTGGAGGTACTGCCAACCCCTCTTGGGAGTTCAATGAGTTTATACCTTGATTCAATGGTATTTTTGATTTCGGCACCTGCAATCACCTTATCGAGGCTCCAAAAGTTCTTTCCATCAAAAGGCATAAATTCGATATACCTTATACTTACCCCCTCCCTGATTGCAAATTCAAGCAGGTCCAGTATTTCATCATCATTACGACCTCGTATAATGGTAGAATTGATCTTAACTGGAGATAGGCCAGCATCCTTGGCGGCCCTGATTCCGGTGATGACCCTTTCAAGCGCGTCTACGTTAGTTATAAATTTAAAGCGTTCTCGGCGAAGACTATGCAGGCTCACTGTGACTCTCCTTAACCCATTTTCATGTAAAAGCCTTGCCTTTTCATTTAAGAAGAAGCCGTTTGTGGTCATACTGATATCTTCTATGACCTGACTGATCTCATTAACGAGGACTTCTATATCCTTCCTGACAAGCGGCTCCCCCCCGGTTAGTTTAACTTCATTAATACCCAAATGCTTCAATACTTTAACTACGCGAACAATCTCTTCATAAGTGAGCACATCAGCCCTAGGCATCCAGATGGGGTCGATCGGCATGCAAAAGAAGCATGCGAAGTTACATTTGTCTGTAACCGAAATACGCACTTTGGTCGTCCTTCTGTTAAATGAATCGACCAGTTTACTGGATTCCATTGATCTGATGTAAATAAATGGTAAATATAAACATATTAGATAAATCGACCAAGCAAGCCATCGACAGCCTGCTGAAAAGAGACTGCACTATCTTTTTAGGTCTTTAAATTCACGCGATCAATTATTTTATCATTTAAGGCCGGGGACGCTTAAAAGTATTCATAAAAAATCGTTTGAATCATATACCAGACCAGTTTAAACAATGGCACCAAAGGTCAGGAAACATGTCATCAAAGGTTGAACATGTAGGATCAAGACAGTTATGATATCCTAAAATGCAATAATCGAGGTGATAAGCGACGATCAGAGGTTGAAACACATTAACGCTATGTTTATATAGTGGCATATTTATTGCTAAATATAACGGTGTTATAATATGGGATTTGGAATTTCTGAACTGAATTTAGAGCAAATTGATGTTACTGGCAGGATCAAGGTGGTGGATATGCAGGTTGACAGTATAATACCTACTATAATGAGACACATAATAAAGAGATACCTGAAGAAGGTGGGCTTGCTCAACGTGAAGGTCGAACACAAGCTAGGCGACTCCCCTTTTGTAATGAGGCTAATAGTTACCGGTGTGCCCAAGTCAAGCCTTAGGAAAGAGGATG
Organism: archaeon; assembly: GCA_021798095.1. Lineage (GTDB taxonomy): Archaea > Thermoproteota > Nitrososphaeria > Conexivisphaerales > UBA164 > JAJZYL01. The sequence continues at coordinate 11,735 of JAJZYL010000002.1, forward strand.
AATTTAAGCTTAATTACCTGAACCAGTCTCTAGATGAAGTACAGAGGTCTGCCCCCTCAGTTGGTAGAAAGGCTGCTGAAATGGACCCAGAGAAATTAAGGATACTTCTATCGAGGCAGGAGCCTGCTATGAAGAAGATATATTACAAGGTTCACTAAACGTCCTTCCCATAGTATCTATAATATAAAACTACAATTTCTGCAATCCGTTCAGGGCTTATATCATTTACATCTAATACGATTTTAAATACCTTATGATCCTTTGCCAGATTATAGCCGTATATACGCCTATAATACTGAATGTTCTCCCGATCCCTTTGTTTTATTACATTTAGGGCCCTGTCGATGGTATATCCGTCCCTCTTGGCCATACGTTTGGCTCTATTGTCCTCCGAAGCTTCCAGCCAGACGGTTATTTCCCCATTTACCAGCCAAGGGAGGGAATAGCTGGTGAGCACGAACCCTCCATTAGATATCAACTCCTTTAACCGCGCGTCCACCTGCCTGTCGATGCTTGGGTCGTTCATTCTATCGCGGACGAACCTCTTGGCATCATCAGTATCCCACCATTCATCACCGGTTACAGCATAACCCCTCTCCGCCGCTATTTCCTTCAAAAGGTTGCCGCCAGCGATATACTTTAGGTTAATCTGTTTGGAGATTATGTTTGCAACTGTGCTCTTTCCGGCCGCAGGCATGCCACTAAGTATTATGTTTTTCATCTCAATGGCGATTAACTACCTCTGAGTCGCTATATAAAGACTATTATCTCCGGAAAAAAAATGGGAGGTCCTTCGAAAGGGAATCTACTTATGCCCTTCCCGCCACACCTTTTCTGCAGTTATTGGAAGGCTGTCCACGCTCCAACCGGTTGCGTTCAGAATGGCGTTCCTGACCGCTGGGCCCGGTAGGACGATCGGGGGTTCAGCTACAACCTTTGCTCCGAATGGCCCTATAGCACCACCCTTCTCTACTATTATGGGGACGAATTCCTCAGGAATGTCCAAGCTCGTGGGGATGTAATAATCCTTCAGGTTGGGATTTAGAACCCTGCCGTCCTTATGAACCAATTCCTCCATTGTAGCATAGCCTAATCCCTGAACCGTGCCACCGTAAAGTTGTCCTTTAACGTTCCTAGGATTCACGGCCCTTCCCACATCGAAGGCTACATAATAACTCCTGACGCTGTAGACGCCGGTATCAATATCGACCTCCACATCTGCAACGGCCGCCCCGAATGTGAATTGGGAGTAGGGGGAGCCAAGACCTGTATGTTCATCCCATATACAGCGCGGCGCCATATAGTAGCCAATAGTATTCAGAGATACTCCTGACCTGTATGCCTCATCAACTATTTCATTCCAACCCACCCTCTTTTGTGGGGCTGATGAACTGTAAGCTATGTCATCAACTATAACAACCTCGCTGGTCATACAATCGAGAAGTTTGGCGGCCACTGTATTCAATCTATCTCGCAACTTCTCCGCCGCATCTCTAGCCCCATTCCCGCCTATTGCAGTAGTCCTTGACGCCACGGTAGGCCCGCTTTCCTTATGCTTTAACGAGTTTGGTCTATCTATCCTGAACCTATCAAGCTTGCAACCCATAATGCTTGACGCTATTTGGGCGAGTCCGGATATCGCACCGGTACCATATTCAGTAAGCCCCGTCCCGAGGTAAACTATCCCATCCCTGTCGACGTTCAAATGGACATAGACATAATCATTACCTTCAGGCCCCAGAGCATTTCCGTGATGCAGAATGGCTATCCCGACGCCCCTCCTCGTGTTCCCCTTCTGCTCGGCGTATTCCTTTACCTTCTTCCTGTAATTGCTTGCCGCAACTACCTGTTCCACGCACTCCGGTAGCCCGCACGCCGCATCCATAAGTTGGTTAGTGGACGTCCTTTTACCTGGCCTAAGCATATTTATGAGCCTTAGGTCCAGGGGGTCCATATTGAGCTTCTTAGCAAGTTCATCCATCTGTGACTCGCTTGCGAAGAACGCCTGAGGCGCTCCAAAGCCCCTGAAACTGCCTGCAAATGTGTTATTGGTATAAACTAGGTAACCATCGTTCTTAACGTTGGGTATTTCATATGCGCCGTTAGCATGGAACATGGCCCTTACTATGACAAGAACGCCAAGTGAAGCATAGGCCCCAGTCTCCATTATCATTTCGGCTTGGGACGCAATGAGCTTACCATCAGCCGTGGCGCCGGTCTTGAGCTTTGTAATACTTGGGTGTCTTTTAGTGTGCATTATCATGGAATCCTCTCTTGTCATGTTCACGAAGACCGGCCTTCCGGTCTTCAGCGCGCCTATCGCCGCGATGGCTCCTAGGTCAGTAGGAGTTTCATCTGATTTTGGGCCAAAGGCCCCTCCAGTAACAGCCTGAATCACTTCTACCCTGCTTAGCGGCAGGTTTAGAGCCTTCGCCACCCCTGATTGGGTTATATGAGGGCTTTGCATTGAGCCAACTATTAGGATGTTCCCGTTCTCCTTTGGCACTGCGTACGCCAGCTCAGGCTCCATGGGAGTGGCATCCTGAAATTGAGTCGAATATGTACCTTCAACTATGATATCTGATGCTTCAAACCCCTTTTGCACATCCCCTTTGTATACCTTCATATGCTTGGCTACGTTTCCGGCGTCATGAATTAATGGTGCCCCTTCTTTCATAGCTTCCAGCGGGTCAAATATGGGTTTGAGCGGGTCGTATTCTATCTTGATGTCCTGTGAGGCCTCCGTAGCCGCCCTGAAGTCATTGGCCAGTACGGCTGCAACTATATCGCCAGTCGACCTGACCTTCCTGTCCGCAAACAATGGCCTATCCGGTATAACCGCGCTGGACTCGTTTATCCCTGGCACATCCTTGTAAGTCAGGACCGCCTTCACCTTGCTGTTATTTAACGCGTTTGCGGCGTTTATGGACCTAATGTAACCGTGAGGAATGGTGGAATGGACGAGCTTAGCGTAGAGTGTCTGTTTGGGTAGTATGTCCGCTGTATATATCGGCTTACCAAGTATCTTTTCTATATCATCTACCCTGTTCAAGCTTTCCCCTATGTATAATAACTCCCCTCTTTCAGCCTTCTTCTGAAGCTGCTCTATTAAATATTCAACTTCCATAGACATAACTTAATCTACCTCTCCTCTTCCTTAATCTTTTTTACAGCTTCAACTATAGGATAATATCCTGTGCAGCGACACAGGGTACCGCTTATCTGTTCCTTTATCTGGCTATCGGTAGGGTTATCAACCCGTTTTAAAAGGTCGGTCACCATTATCTCCATAGCCGGCGTGCAGAATCCACATTGTGCAGCTCCCGCATCCCTCAATGCCTGTTGCATGGGCGATAATTCTTTGCCGTTACCGAGCCCTTCTACCGTAGTCACCTCCTTTCCCCTAGCCTGAAATGCAAAAGTGAGGCAGGAAAGGACTGGCTTGCCATCCAGCGTAACCGTACATAGACCACAGTCCCCAGTTCCACACCCCTCCTTTGGAGACTTGATATCAAGGTAATCACGCAGCACGTCCAATAACCTATCATTTGGATCTACGTAAACCTTTTTCGGCTGGCCATTAACCTTAAATTCCAATAGAATGTCCTTCAATTTCCAGTCCTCCTTCCCTCCACTATCCTATCCCTGCAGTTGTTTATTAGCCTCGCCAATATTACTTTATCTAAACTTTTTCTGTACTCCGCTGAAGCGCGGAAATCTGAACTGAGTTGCACCTCCGAATCAAGCACTTCCTGTGCCCTAGCTATTGTTTCATTCTCTATGCGCTTACCCCTAAGGTATTCCTCGGTCTTGTAAGCGCGTTCGGGGGTCTTGCCCCTTACCCTGTTTAACGCGATTCTGATATCTTCGATTTTAGTGCCATCGATATTGAGCTTCAGGTACATCGCCATATTTATCAAATCTATTATCAGGCTATTTCGCCTACCTGCCTTGAAGAAGGCTGTCCAGCTGCTCTCATCGGGCATTTCAAAGTATATTTCCCTGATTATTTCGTTAGGTCTCCTATCTATCTGTCTTTTTGCCACCACCAGTTTGCTCACCGGCACTAGCCTATCCCCATCTATGCTAGCCATCTTAACCCTCGCGTCAAGTGCTATAAAAATGGGAATAAGATCCTCAGAGCTTGAGGCAGCGCCCAGGTTACCACCCACCGTTGCCATATTCCTTATCTGCGGGCCGCCGAACATCCGCCCCGCTTGAAGAAACGCATCAAGCCTGCCCTTAAAAAGTTCATTATCTATTATCTGCCTTACCGTAACTAGGGCCCCTATTCTTATCACCTTGCCCTCTGTCCTGATGTAGTTTAACTCGCTACCCAAGCCCGAAAGATCCAGCACCTTTTTCGGCTCGATCTCGCGTTCCCTGATTCTAGGAATTACGTCACTACCACTACCTAAAATTAGGACATCATGCCCATCTTTCGAAATCATAGATAGGGCCTCTGCCAAGGTATTAGGCATAAGCACTTCCGTCATGCCGTCCTATCCCCCTCCCACCGGCGGTATCAAAAGCACAACATCACCCTCCTTCAGTGGCATGAGGTAATTTTGAGTATAATTTATAGGTTTCCCGTTCACGTATATGAGGAAATAGCGCCTTAATGAATCCCCATTGAAGAAGGTTGACTTCATATCGTCTCCATATTTACGGATGATATTATCGATCAACCCCTTTGGATTTCCTGCATTAATGTACAACTCATCCTGTTGCATTTTGTTAAAAAGCTCAAAAAATACCCTCACCTTGACAAGAGGCATGTGATTTTAACGTAGTCAATAAATTTAAGTGTTACAGAAGAATTCAGGTCAGCTCTGCCAATCTGGCCATTATTGATCCATCTCCCTTTTCTGATAGGTGGATAAGCGTGTGGACATCAACATTAAACTTCTTTCTTATCAACTCCCTCCCGCCATACATCTCCTTACTCATTATACATCCAACATCAGCAACCTTAACTCCCTCCCTTTGAAACACATCTAAAAGCGCCTCTATCGTACCGCCGGTAGAAATGGTATCATCTATCAATGCTATTCGCTCACCTGGCGCGACGCCATAGATGTAATATGTTCCGGTTTCATAACCGGACCTATAGTCGACTTTGCTCAGCAACGCATATTCCGAACCCAAGCTCCTCTTTCGTACTATAGCGAGTGGCCTGCCCTTCTTTTCTGCAATAAGAGCGCCTACTGGAAGCCCAAGTGACTCTGGCACTACGATTTTATCAATATCCGAGCCTATCATTTTATCCATCTTATCGACGATCCAGGCTATGGCTCGCGGCGACGGCGGTGGAACATTCTCAGTGATGGGGTTGAGAATAAACCTGTAGGACCTAAGCGAGTCATCTCTGACCCATTTCTTCCTGATCTCCTTGGCGCTATCATAATATCCCAATATCTCGGAGATTATCTCATCATCGTAACTGTGGTTGAATACCGAAAGCTCCCTGTAAAAGCAGGATCTGTTGCCCGTGTGGCACGCAGGGCCCGGTGAGTCCACGCTGTAAATTATGCTGTCTCCATCGCAGTCAACCAGTATCGAATGTACCCTCTGCCTGTTACCGGACGTTTCACCCTTTAACCACAGCTCTTTCCTCGACCTGCTCCAGAAGTGCGAGTATCCAGTTTCAGCGGTAAGCCTGATCGCTTCTGAATTCGCATAGGCCTGCATGAGCACCTTCCCGCTGATGAAGTCATGTACTATGACCGGGACTAGCCCTCTCTCATCAAACTTTATGCTTTCCATACCGACTTCCGCTTTCATGCGCGGACAGTCAACCCCCTGTTTTTTAAATATAGCTTTACTTCTTCTGGGGTATACTTCCCGTAGTGGAATATGGATGCAGCTAAGGCAGCGTCTGCATTGCCGGCCTTCAGTACGTCTAGAATGTGTTCGGGCGATCCGCAACCTCCACTGGCTATAACCGGGGCTTCTACCGCCCCAGTGACCTTCTTTGTTAGCTCAATATCATATCCGCTCTGGGTACCATCACGGTCTATTGATGTAAGGAGCACTTCTCCAGCTCCCAGTTCCACCCCTTTCCTTATCCAATTTATCACGTCAAGCCCTGAATTAACTCTGCCGCCATGGGTATATACTTGATAATTACCACCCCGTTTATCATTGGAAACCCACTTGGCATCGACAGCTAATACTATACACTGGGCCCCATATGCATCAGAAAGCTTTGTTATTACTGATGGGTCCTGCACAGCTACGGTGTTTATGGATACCTTATCAGCACCGCTCCACAGAATGGCCCTAGCGTCTTCGAACGTCCTGATGCCTCCACCAACGGTAAAGGGTATATCAAGGACCTTAGCGACATCTTTTACCACATCAAACATAATTCGCCTAGCTTCCACTGTTGCTGTTATATCAAGGAAAACTAGTTCGTCAGCCCCCTGATCCCTGTACCTCGAAGCGAGCTCAACTGGATCCCCAGCGCCTTTAAGGCCCTTAAAGTTAATACCCTTGACAACACTTCCCCCGTCTACGTCAAGACATGGGATTATCCTCTTTGCAACAGCCATTCTTTACTTCAACCTCTCGTTCCCTGAAAGGAATTTATCGTACGCTGCTTTACCTATAATCGCTCCAGCGTACCCTAATGACTTTACGGCTTCTAGATCATCAAACAATATGCCCCCTGAGAGATATATGTAACTTCTGTATTTAGGGCTCACTGAGGTTATCTCCTCAATATTAATCCCCCTTTTAGTCCCATCGGCCTCCACATTAGTTATGAGGAAATTTGTAAAACCCATATCCAGGAACTCGGGAAGAAGCTCCAGTGGGTGATGGTTCTCTGTTGCCTTCCATCCCTCTATTGCTACAGAGTTGCCCAGCTTATCCAGCGCTATTACCGTCCTATCCTTTTGTTTGATCTTGCGGAGGTCGATAGTCCCCTTGATGGCCCCGGTACCCAACACCACCCTGTCTGCCCCATTCGATAACATCATCTCTATTCTAGAGATATCTCTGATTCCACCTCCAACCTCCTTGAATATGCCTCGTAACGATAGAACGCTGTCTATCACTGACCAATTGTTGCCCCTACCAAGTGCCGCATCCAAATCCACTATGTGCAAGCCATCAAAGCCTCGCCCTATCCAGAAGCGTGCTACTGCAACTGGATCGTCGCTATATACCGTCAACGCGTCCTCCCTGCCATTGACAAGGCGCACCACCCGGCCAGCAAGTATGTCTAGGGAAACGAGAATCTTAAAACTCATCTTCTAACCATCATCAACAGATTTCTAAGCAATTTTTTCCCAGCGGTAGCTGACTTCTCTGGATGAAATTGTACGCCTATCACGTTCTTTTCCACAACAACAGCGGCCATGTTTATGCCATAATCAACCCTGGCCTTAACGGTGCCAGGTGGCGGATCGGCAAAATAGGAATGCGCATAGTAGAACCACTCTTCCTCGTGCATTCCATCCCATAATTCGGTGGGCTGACTTAGCTTGGTATTACTCCATCCCATATGGGGCACCTTGACAATGCCCGTTATCCTCCTAACCTTGCCATCTAAGAAGGCAAGGCCCTTTCCATTACCTTCCTCGCTTGACATAAAGAAGAGATGAAGCCCAAGACATATTCCAAATATAATGCCGCCGTTCGACCTGAATTCAATAATGCTTTCCTTAGCGTCCTTGAGCCCATTTACAGCATAGGGGAAGCTACCTACACCCGGTAACACCAGCAGGTCAAATCTGGAAGGTAAGAATCTTCCTTTTATCATACTGACCGATGCGCCCTCTCTCCTCAGGGCCTCGGCTACCCCGAAGAGGTTGCTTGCACCATAATCAATGACGCCTATGTACATCCACTATATCTTTCCCTTTGTGCTGTTTACAGCCCTTTCTTCTGAGCTTAAGGCTTCCTTCATAGCCAGCCCCAACGCCTTAAAAGCGGCTTCAACGGAGTGGTGTGGGTCGTCGCCATATAGTACCTTTATATGTAAAGTAGCCATAGTTGACGTGGAGAACGACCTGATGAAGTGAGCAATAAGGCTCACTGGTACACCGTCTATATCTCCGTTAGGTATGGATATTACTGAATAGGGCCTCTTAACCATATCCACGGCCGCCAACGCGAGTGAGTCATCCATGGGCACTAAGCTGTACCCAAACCTCCTTATGTTCTTTCGCTCTCCAAGCGCGCTGTTAACCGTCTCGCCAAACGTTATCGCTACATCTTCAATTATGTGATGCCGTAGATCACCGCTGGCACTAATTTCTGCATCGAACCCCGCGTAAAAGACGAGCGTCCTTAACATATGATCAAGGAAAGGAATACCTGTAGAGATCGATGCCCTGCCTTTTCCATCTATGTTTATGGCGATCGATATATTGGTCTCAGAAGTCCTCCTCTCCAGTTTTGCTGAACGCTCACCTGATTTCATCTTCAAGTGCCTCCAACGACATTATCGACCGTGGGGAGTGTATGACCAGCCCCTGAGCCAGCCTCCTGAATGTCGGCAATAGCTTCCTGTATTCAGCCTTATCTATAACAGTATTTACGGCATACCAGCCGGGCTTTGAGAGCTTGTTGACTGTGGGACCCTTTAATGAGGGAAGCGCGTCCAGCAGCTCCTGAAGGTTCTTCTCTTTTACGTTCACAAATATATGATATTTCTTTCTACTTTCCAACGTACCCTTAAACAGGGCAACTATATCTAATATCTTTTCCCTTTTTTTGCTATCCTTGAGAGAGTCCCTGTTGGCTATCAAGTGAGCTGTCGATTCTGTCACCACATCTATTGGTTTTAGGTCATTCTGCTCCAGCGTTGCTCCGGTTTGGGTTACGTCCACTACCAGGTCCGCCTCCTCAGGAGGTTTTGCTTCGGTGGCGCCGAATGAAAGGTAGATAGCCACATCGTCATTTTCGCCCATCTTCCACCAAGGTGTGTATATAACGGGCTTCCGATCCCCATAGAGCGATTTGTAGGATTTAAGCCCCATAAGGAAGGAGGAAGTCAACTTCGGATACTCTGTTGAAATCCGTAGCCTCTTTCCAGCATTTCTTTCGATTATATCATCGCTATTTCCGTACACCTGTTTTGGCGCTCCTACGACCAGCTTAACCCATCCATACTCGAGATCAAGTAAATCTTTTACATCGCTACCGCTTTCTTTTATCCAGTCCAACCCGCTTATGCCTAGGTCATAGAACCCTTGCTGAACATATGTTGGGATCTCCTGAGGCCTCAATATCTTGATAGCCATTTCTCTGTCATCTATGATGGGCCTGTAACTTCTATCCTCCCCAACGATTTCGAAGGCCGACCTTCTTAGAAAATCAAAGGTGTCTTTTTCAAGCGATCCCTTAGGTAGAGCCATAGTTACCTTTTTCAAACCATCACCAGTATTGATGAAGAAACATCGCCGTACCTCTGGCGCTCTTGGTTAATTTAAAGCTTTTGGCTTAACAATAAAAACGATGAAAGTATTGCGTCCCCATCCTTCCCGCTCCTTTCAGGGTGGAACATAAGCCCTATCCTTCTGCTTTCTTCATCGACGAAGCCTTCAATGCCATTTCCATTGGCTATAGCCCGCAACCCCTTACCAAGCTTTCCTATTCCATACTTGCGAGATTCATAAACACGCACCTCCCCTGTAATGCCGAGCTGGTTCTTCTCAAAAAAATTGACCGGCCTAATACCTGATATCGACACCGGCAGCTTGACCAGCGAGCCGCCCCTGTACAGGTTCAGTGCCTCTGCGCCATAACATATGTTCAACGACCTTGATCCTTCAGTCATATTGAGCAATTTAAAGGCCCATTTATCTATCAGTTTAGAAGCTATTGCACGACCAGAGAATATGATATTTCCGGGTTTCCCGATTTCAAGGTCTGGGAACCTTACGACCTTTGGGGGTGTTTTTGTTATTCTATAGACCGCAGATGTAAGTGCATCAATAAACGAACTGCCACTATCAAGTATGACTAGATCACCCAACTCCATATCCATAGACAGCCATTCCTTCTTTAGGGATAAATATGTTTAATTAAATAAATTACAGGAATGTGCCTGTATTACTTGAAGATTTAAAGTGGTCAGTTCTCTTGCTCACAGTAGGGACACCGGCACTTATGATCGTTTTAATGGCGTCTAATCCGTGGATATCAGGCAGTACTATGAAAATCTCGATGTAAACCCGGTTTCCAAAGATAATAAAACCGACGTCCATACACTATTCGGGATGCCACTCCTTAAAATCATGATGGCTAACAGAGAATTAGATATTTATAAAAATTATACGAAGATAAATGTATAAAATGCGTTAACTGAAATGCTGCGACTACCGCGTGTAGACGCGCTTATCAAACAATGGCTTAAGGAGGTAAGCCAAGCTGAGGCATATTAATTATTCAATATTTTGAACTATAAATCTATTAAATTATTAAACTTTGGCAAAACTTGCTCCTCTTTTGTTTCTTGATGGGAGGAACGAAGATGCCATCCCGTCTGTATCCAGCCAGCCGCTCCTCTTCAGGCCATCTAGTATGACCTGATGCCTAGATTTATCCAGTATTTCATCATCTCATGTGGAGTCGGCGATAAGATTGTTCGGGGCGCTCTGGTCATTATGAAAATAGATAGAACAGGTAGTTCATCGCTGAAACCGTTCTATCGCTGGATATCATTAGGCCTGTGATATACCCTGCGAAATCTTTCATCTGTGGTTTAGAGAACACGCCATCAAAGACAGGCAGGTATGAGGAAACCACCGACTTATACTCAACTATCATGGATTATTTCAGCAATCCACCTATAAAATCAGCGACAACAAAATTATCCGGCAAACTGGTGAACCGGAATTTGCCAAAGTTTAGTAAATTAGCCAGCAAAGCTTAAAACCAATGCGTTCCCAAAACATTTGATGTATAGAAAGGCTAATTTCCGCAGCGATGGGGTAGAGCCTGATCATAAACTTGGTTCCAAGGAAGGAATGAGTAAATCCTTACTCACAGTCATTGAAAATGAGAGAAGACAGCCTCTTGAACTTTTCAAGAACTACAAGACTTCCCGTGAGATTGTTTGGCTTTCACCCTTTTGCAGTACGTGTAAGTACTTTAAAGCCCATGGTAGCAGGCTTAGGTGTGAATATAATGAAGCCAAGTTAATAAAGCCTTTCTTTGGGAAGGTCGAATGGACCGTGTTGATAAATAGCGATGGAACTGAGGAGCAAATACCTACAAATATAGATTGGGATGCGAAGAGGATCGATGTAGATGATCTACTCATTGAGAGGGCCATGGCCAATATAAACTTAGGAAAGCCGTACCCTTGCTTCCGAATTTAGTGTTTTAATAAAATCTGTAATACGAACTGCGCCATTCATTTGATGCTTTGCATAAAACGAGGGCCCAGCGTTCTCACCAACCAATACATTTAATTATCTGATGAAGATGAAGCTAACATATGTCCGAAGGTTTGGAAATTGACTTACTAGAAGGTGTAGGCCCCGTAACCAAGCAGAAACTGGGCAACGCTGGCGTTTACGATATAATCGATCTAGCATCGAGAGGAATGAGCGATATATCGGATATGCTGGGAGGAGACAATGAGAAGGCCTCAGAATTGATAAACAAAGCCCGGAACTATCTTATAGACAAAGGGTTGCTCACAAAGGAATTCATACAGGCCAGCGAACTGTACAAGTTTAGGCTTCAAATAGAAAGGATATCTACAGGATCAAAGAACCTTGATAATCTGCTCGACGGGGGGGTCGAGAGCGGCGCGGTGACAGAACTGTATGGAGAATTTGGCAGCGGCAAGACCCAGATTTGTTGTACGCTTGCGGTCATAGCACAGCTGCCCAAAGAACAGGGCGGAGTAAATGGTGGAGTAATATATCTTGACACTGAAAATACTTTCAGACCAGAAAGGATAGCTGAAATAGCCAGGGCAAGGGGATTGGATACGGAAAAGCTGTTAGAGGGGATCACTGTAGCAAAGGCCTATAATAGTTCGCATCAAGAGCTCATACTGAAAGAGCTTGGAAAGTTCATAGAAAAGGAAAAAGTGAAGCTCATTGTAGTGGACTCAGTTGTATCACATTATAGGGCAGACTATCTAGGTCGTGGGACGCTGGCCGAGAGACAACAGAGGCTCAATAGCTTTATGCATCAATTGCTACGGCTGGCCGAGATATATAATGTAGCTGTTGTAGTTACAAATCAGGTGCAGGCTGCGCCAGATTTCTTCTTCGGGGACCCAACTAGGGCCACGGGTGGCCACGTAGTAGCACATCTAACTACTTATAGGATATATCTCAGAAAATCATCAAAGATGAGGATCGCCAGAATGGTGGATAGTCCATATCATGCAGAGAAGGAAGCGCTTTTTATAATAAATGAAAAAGGCGTAGATGATCCTC
>JAJZYL010000102.1 GCA_021798095.1 archaeon
TCATTTATGATAATCCTGGCCCTGTACGGAAGGGAGTACTTCTGGATACCAGTAGTGGCAGCGTTATGGTTTCTTGGAAATAGAAGGCATCGCACCGCGGCCTTCATGATATCCGTAGCGTTCATAACGGATATAATAATAGGAACAATCATGAAGGACGCTCTGGCGATGCAGAGGCCCTTCTTGTATCTTAATATCAATCCGCTCATAGCCAGGCCCCTGGACGCGAGCTATCCGTCAGGACATGCGCTTATAGTCTGGACCGGGGCCGGAATGAGCCTGCTAACCCTGAGCAAAAGATGGTATGTTCCCCTCAGCATAGAGGCATTCCTGGTGTCGGTAGCCAGGGTCTTTGTAGGAGTCCACTGGCCGCTCGACGTCATAGGGGGTGGCCTTCTTGGCCTCGCCATAGCTTTTGTTATATTTGGCCTGAAGGACAGGAAGCTGCTGCTGGACATATTTGAATTTGTAAACAGGTACATCCCTGGCCTGGGCAGCTATCGTAGTTCATCAACCGGGATTACAAAGCCAGGCGCGCATGAAGCTGAAGGTTAGGCCTTTTTTGAGTCTATAAGGAAAACGTGCGTGCCCCTGAAGGACTTGATTGAGTTCTGCTCAAAGCCTGCAGCTGAAATTTCCAGCAGCAGCTCATCTATATATTTGAAGCCCTGGACGCTCCTGGCCAGGTAGCTGTACGCTGTTGTCCCCGAAATGCGGTCGGCCATAAATGGGGCCATCCTGTAAAAGTACAGTTCAAATGGTATCCCCGTGATGCGCCCCCTTGTGGGAAGTATATCAAGGGTGAGAAGGTGGCCGCCCTTCCTGGTCACGCGCCATGCCTCAGCAAAGAAGTCATGGGTAGATGGAAGGTTCCTGAGGACAAAGGCGCTCATAAGCCCGGCAAAGCTGTTGTCCCTGAAGGGGAGGAGAGTGGCTGACCCCTGGACTAGCCCGCCTTCCGCGTGTTCATTTAACCTGAGCATCTCCGCAGTCAGGTCAACCCCGATCACCCTCCAGCGCTCATCTTTATGTAAAAGGTATTCCAACCTTCCGGTGCCGCATCCCACGTCCAGTATGACACCCGTATGAGGAAGCATGGCCAGCATATGCCTTCTCCAGGCGTCGTCCATAAATAGTGACAGAAGCCTGTTCATCCTGTCATACTTACCGCTTATGGACGCAAAGGTGGTCCTTACGTTCGTATCAACGGGCATGGATATATGACCTCATATGGATATTTTAGTGTTACGATAATACCACAATCCCCTAAACCATGTCGTCCCGCTGCATTGGGAACCACACAACGCTTCCCAGATTTTCGAGAAACGTTTAAGCGCAAAGGCGCAAATTTAAGGGTGAATTGAAGGCTGACGCGGGGGGAAGCACGCATTTGGAGGGGTCACACAGCCCTTACCTGCAGGACCATAAGAAGGACCTGGTATGCTGGTATCCTTGGGGCGATGAAGCGTTAGAGAAGGCTAGGTCGGAAGGGAAGCTGCTATTCATATCCATAGGGTACCTTTCCTGCCACTGGTGCCATGTCATGGAAAGGGAATCGTTCATGGACGAAGGTATGGCCAGACTGATCAACGATAACTTCATCGCCATACTGATAGACAGGGAGGAAAGGCCGGACCTTGACAGCCACTTTATGGATATATGTGTTTCATCCACGGGGTCGGGCGGCTGGCCCATGACCATCATGATGACCCCTGACAAGGTGGTAGTCTTCGCGGCCACCTACATCCCGAAAAGTTCTAGGGGAGGGATGATTGGGCTAATGGAGCTCCTTCCTATGGTGATCAAGGCCTGGCGCGATAGGTCACCATTACTTATGGATGCCAGAGGGGCTCCCAATTACGGCAATGAAATTGTCGCCGCCAACCCTTCCACTGTTGAGGGCGTCGGCCTGATGAAGGGCGCCTTTGAAAGTCTGAGCTCCTCCTTTGACCGGGAGTTTGGGGGGTTTGGATCCGGTCCCAAGTTCCCAGCAGTCCAAAGGCTTGGGTTCCTGCTGAGGTACTGGAAGCGGTTCAACAGCACGGAGGCCCTGCAAATGGTTGAAACTACGCTGATGGCTATGAGGAAGGGAGGCATATTTGACCAGCTTGGAGGAGGCTTTCATCGTTATGCTGTCGACAGGGAATGGCTCCTGCCTCATTTTGAAAAGATGATGTACGATCAAGCACTGCTGGGCTATATTTATGCCGAGGCGTACCAGGCAACCGGTAACGAGCTGTATGCGACTGTTGTAAACGAAATTTTCAATTTTGTTTCCACGGAGATGAAGTCCCCCGACGGCGCTTTCTTCACCGCAATAGATGCCGACAGCGAGGGGGAGGAGGGAGGGTTCTACCTCTGGGACAGGTCCGAGTTAGAAAGGATACTGCCCACGAAGTTGCTGGCTTCGGCGAAGGTGGCATTCGGCACAGCTGAGGTGGCCGTAGGGGGAGGCAAGCCGGAGAGCGTGCTTTACTTGGCCGATTCACCGGAGGCCATTGCGGGAAGGTTAAACCTTACTACTGAAGAGCTAAAAAGGACGATCCTGGATATAACCAAAAGGCTGCTGGCAATCAGAAGCGAAAGGATAAGGCCAAGGACGGATACA
This sequence comes from archaeon, assembly GCA_021798095.1. GTDB lineage: Archaea > Thermoproteota > Nitrososphaeria > Conexivisphaerales > UBA164 > JAJZYL01. The sequence goes on from JAJZYL010000102.1 coordinate 2,609, forward strand.
AAGGTGCTGTCCGATATTAATGGAATGGCCATAGCCTTCCTTTCAAAGGCCTACTCGGCCATAGGGGACTTCAGGTACGCGCGGGCTGCAAGGGGTTGCGCGGATTTCGTGATGGCAAAACTGGTCGCCGAAGATGGAGCGCTTTATCATGTTTACGCCGATAATACGGCCACCATCAATGGCCTGCTTGATGATTACGCCAATTTGTGCTGGGGCCTAAGGGAGCTTTACGAGGCCACATTTGAGAAAAGGTACTTGGATGAGGCGATCAGGCTGCTTGACTTTTCGATCAAACACTTCTTTGATAGGGAAGGAGGGGGGTTCTATAATATCCCGGATTTCAGCGCCGATAGGGCTTTCATGAAGAAGGAGCTGTACGATGGAGCCGTACCTTCTGGTAATTCAATTCATGCTCTGAACCTGGTGCACATTGCAAGGATGACCGACAGGGAGAGCCACCTGAAGGCGCTTGAGTCGACGTTCTCATGGGCTAAATCAATAGCGGTGATGGACCCTGCCTCTTACACTGGGTTCCTGCAGGCTGTGGATGCCGAGCTGGGTCCGCTTTACAGGGTGGTTCTGACGGGCCCTGAAAGACGCGTAGGCCAAATGGCCGAAGCGTTAAGGAGACGGTACCTTCCCAATAAGATGCTCCTGTACAAGCCGCGGGAGGGCAGGCTCGAATTTGCGCCGTTCACGGATGTCATGGAGGCCGGGGGAGAGGAGCCGATTGCCAGGGTCTGCACCGATACGCTTTGCAAACGTCCAACCGGCGACCTGGGTGAAATATTTCAGCAGCTGGGCATTTAAGCAAGACTAGTTCCACAGCTGGCCGCCTTCTATCATCGAACTCGCAAGGGCTAGCTAATTAAGGGTACGGCCGAAAATGGTAGTCCGGGATCAACTGACGGTGGTCACTGGACATCCATACATCGGACTATCGAAAGGGCCACAGAGCCGTCGTTGGAAACGTTTAAGAGGGTTGATCCCTAGCTAAACAGTATGCCAAGATTTGAAGACATTTCACATGTGGATCAAAGGACCGCCGAATTGAGCAGGGCCAGACAGTCGCTTCTCGAAGAAATAGAGGCCATCATGTTTTATGATGAAAGGGCGAGCGCGACTAAGGATGAAACACTGAAGGCTGTGATGAAACATAATAGGGACGATGAGAAGGAGCACTTTTCACTGCTGCTGGAATGGCTCAGAAGAAACGATCCTGAATTAGAAAGGGAATTAAGGGAAAACCTCTTCTCCAAGAAGCCGATGGGCGATTTGGGCGATTAAATTCAGGGCAACAGCGTGAAGTTATCCAGGGAATTCGGCAAGGGAGGCGTTTAGCCTAAATTCAAAGGCCTTCCTACAGCCGACGCAGTTCCATCCAAATTCTGGCGGCCCGTTGAACATCGTTGATGCTGGCTTAATCTTAGGAGTGTGGGACAAAAAACCGTAGATGATTTATGCACGCGGCCGTGCATAAGCACGGCTCACGCCTTATGTATAAAGGGACAAATTTTTTACTTTCACGGTTTATAGTAACGCATGGTCGACATTCATAGCGCCGACATCCAGTCAAAGCTGAAGGACATAGACGATTACATCAGGGCCGAGTACCTCAAATCACATCCACAGAAGGAGAGGGACTGGATGACTTATGAACAACGTTTCGCCAGGAGGATAAAGGAGGCTATGAGGTCGCTTGAGCCGCTCATACACGAAGCTGTGACAACCATAAGGGTTTACCATGAAGCTGTCAGGAGGGGCAGGCCGGAGTCCCTGACCCTGGAGCAAAAGGTGAAGCTGCTGCTGATCAAGCAGCTTGTAGGCGAGTCTAACCGGGTCTTCGTCAACATGCTGGACCTGTTCTCAATGGTGTCCGGCATGGACGTCTCCTACAAGACCGTTGAGAGGCTTTACTCAGACGATATGGTCATGATGGCCCTGCACAACCTGCACGTGCTTATACTGAGGAAGAAGGGGGTCAAAA
>JAJZYL010000103.1 GCA_021798095.1 archaeon
TATCTTCCAGCGTAATCCATCTCTAACAGGAGGCTGGACCTGATAGCTCCGACCCCCTGTGGCCACAGGAGGTTGGATGAAATAAATGCAATTGTTGACTAGCGTAGGCTCTACCTTCGGGGAGGCCAACTACCACCTGCAGTTCACGCCCAAGTACAGGAGGGATGTCTTCCTGGACGAAGAGGTCAGGGCGCTCTGCAGGGAGAGCTTCAGGACGACGTGCGAAGGGCTCGGCATAGGCATGGAAGCCTGCGAGTTCGGACCGGACCACGTGCACCTGTTCGTGAGCGGGTGAGGGAGTACTCCGTGCCGTACATGGCGCAGAGGCTCAAGGGAGCGTCGGCCTACGTGATCAGGCATCGGCTGTGGGATAGGGTGAGGGGGAAGCTGTGGGGCGATTCGTTCTGGAGCGACGGATACTTCTACAGGTCCGTCGGATCGACCACCGCAGAAACCGTACGGTACTATGTGCAGAACAGCCAGAAGAGGAAGCACTGGCTGCCTCAGGTCGGGTCAAAATCCGCGCTCCTGGAGGGGAACGTCAACAGGCAGACAAGGCTGGCCGATTTCAGTTAGACCCGACGGGCTTCAGCCCGTCGTAGTTCAGTAACATAATTGGGCGTCTACCTCACCCTTTTATCATACGGAAGCGCCATGGGCGCCTTTACTGAGGATGTAAAAAGGCTTATTAACTACAAAAGTAGTTGAGTTAGCCATGACTATCATGGTTTTAGGGGCTGATGGGTATATCGGTTGGCCCCTCCTTGTCAGATTGGCAAGTTCTAAGGATGAAGATGTGGTAGGTGTAGACAATCTTGTTTCTCGGCAGTTAGTGGCCGAAGTCGGCGGTACTAGTGCCCTGCCAATTTCAACGGTAGAAAAGAGGGTTAAGGCATATGAAGAAATCTACAGGAAGCGAAACCTTAGCTTCATAATTGGGGACCTGAGAGACTCGAACTTTACGGATGACCTAATCAGAAGGTATACTCCACATACGATATATAACTTAGCTCAACAGAGAAGCGCCCCATATTCCATGATAGACCTTAAGCATGCGCTCTACACTCAGGTTAGCAATATCACCATTAACCTGAACGTTATATTCGCTGTAAAAAGACATTCGCCCAAAACCCATATAATCAAGATGGGTACAATGGGTGAATACGGAACACCTAACTTTAGAATAGAAGAAGGATGGATGAACATAGAATATAGGAAGAGGAAGGACCGTATACCCGTGCCTAGGGCCGGAAATTCATGGTACCATCTGAGCAAAGTGTTTGATAGTTATAACATAATGTTTGCCAATGCCATATGGGGTATAAGGGCCACAGATATAATGCAGGGGGTAGTTTATGGTAGTAGGATCGAGGAACTATCGCAGTCTGACGAGCGAATGAACACATTCCTGGCCTTTGACGGAGTCTGGGGCACTGTCATAAACAAATATATAGCGCAGATGCTATCACTGAAAAAATTGTTGATATACGGGAAGGGAATGATGACGCGAGGGTTTCTTTCACTACAGGATAGCATAGACTGTTTAACGCTTTTAGGCGATAGGCCAGCTGAGCTTGGGGAATACAGGGTGGTAAACCAGCTTGACGAGATATATAACACTCTCCAGCTAGCTCATAAGGTAAGGAAGGCTGGAAAGGAATTCGGTTACGACCCTGAATATGTCTATATAGACGACCCGCGGATAGAAAAGCAGGAACACTATTACAACGTTTCCCATAGAATACTAAGAAGTTTAGGCTTCCGGCCCAAGTTCAAGATGAGCCAGGTCATAAGGCAGATCATCGAAGATATGGCCAAGCATGTGGAGATACTCAAGGAGCATCAGAACATTGTGTGGCCCAACGTCCTCTGGAAGAATGAAAATAACCTCCATAATGGGGAGAAAATAAAAGAGGAGCCATTGGCCGCCACGGAGCTATGGGCCCCCATCATAAAGGACGACTTGATTCAACAACCAAAATACATCCGGGCATAGTCCGATGAGGAACCTCTGCCGGCCTGTACCGGCAAGTTAGGTTTAATAACACCAAATAATAAATGCGAGCGTATGTCTTCTATCTATATTAAAAATGCTTATATAGTAACTGCGAATGGTAAGGGCGAAATCATAAAGGACGGTTCTATATTTATCGAAGATGGTGAAATAAAGGAGGTTGGGAAATCGGACTCGATGAAGGCTTATAGGCCGGAGTACCTGATCGATGCAGCCCACAAGGTAGTGATGCCTGGCCTTATCAACACACACGTGCACCTTGCCCAAGCACTCATGAGGGGGCTTGTGCCAGATAATGTGAACCTGATCGAGTGGTTAAGGGACTGGGTTTGGCCCCTTCAAGGTAACATGACTGAGGATGAGGCTGCCGTCAGCACCGAATTGACGTTACTGGAGATGATAAATTCCGGAACGACAACATTTCTTGCCACGTCGGTTAACGGTAGGTACGGCGTGAACAGGACCATTGATGCGGTTTACAAGAGTGGGATCAGGGGGGCTATAGGAAGGCAGATAATGGATATTCCTGGCTATGCCGACCAACCACAAATGCTTCATTCAGGCCTTATAGAAGACGCAGACAAATCATTAAAGGAGTTTGAGTATGTTTATGGCAGGTGGAACAACAAAGATGGTCGAATCTGGATATGGTTATCTCCGCGAACTCCGGGGGCGGTTAGCGATGATCTGTTCAGGCGTATTTCCTTAGTTGTTTCAGAGCACAATTCTGGGGTTACTATGCACCTTGCCGAAGTAAGAGATGATATAAGATACTTTGGCAGCAGAAATACTTCGCCAGCTCGGTTTCTAAAGGACCTTGGTATGGTCGGTCCAAAACATGTATACGTACATGGTGTCTGGCTTACTGAAGAGGATATGGGGATCTTCGCGGGCACAGGCACTAGCGTCTCACATAACCCTTCATCCAATAGTAAGCTTGGCTCTGGCATCGCAAAGGTGGTGAGCATGTTGCGTAATGGCGTTAACGTAACGCTTGGAACTGACGGAGGACCGAGCAACGATACATACGACCTTCTTAGGGAACTTAGATTGGCGCTCCTATTACAGAAGGTGGATAACCTAGACCCCCAAGCCTTTAATCTCATGGAGGCGATCAAGTTAGCTACTATAAATGGCGCTAGGGGGTTAGGTATTGAAACCATGGTAGGCAGTATTGAAGTTGGAAAGAGGGCTGACCTAGCCATATTCGACGTACGGAAGCCGTATACCTCGCCTTCGGTCATAGCTCCAATATCCAATTTAGTGTATGCCGGGACTGGGAGCGATGCTACGGATGTAATTGTCGATGGTAAGTTCCTCAAGAAGAATGGAAAGGTTCTGGTCCTTGATGAATCTCTCGTAATTGAGAAGGCTGAAAGAGCGTCAGCTGAACTCTTAGCTAGAGCAGGAAAAAAGGACTGGACCGGTCCTGACCCGCTTTGAATGGAAGGCTTGAATGTAATTCAATAATCAAGCAGTATAAAGATGGAAGGACAGCTCTGAAGTCGGTGACCTTTGATATTAAACTAAGTGGGATATTCGCGTTAATTGGCAGGAACGGCGCTGGAAAGACCACCCTTGTAAGGATATTGGCTACAGAACTCCTCCCCACTTCTGGCATGGCATCACTTGACGGCAATGATATCATTAGGGATGCCAAAAATGTACGGGAGATTATGGCTATAGTGCCTCAAGAGGCAAGGCCGATTCAGTGGATGACTCCTAGGCAGACCATCATCTCTTCACTACTATGGAGGGGTTTTGGTTATGGAGATTCCCGTAAGAGGGCTGATGATGTGCTGGACCAATTTGGCCTGACTGGCTACAAGGATAAACCTAACAGGTTCTTATCCGGTGGAATCAAGAGAAAGATGCTAGTTGCCACGGCCTTGGCATCGGAGGCTCGCATAATATTCCTGGACGAGCCCACCACAGGCCTCGACCCAATTTCCAGAAAAGAACTATGGGATGTGCTGAACGAACAGAAGAAAAAGAGGTTCATATTCCTTACTACCCACTATCTGGAGGAGGCAGAGGCGCTGGCTGACAGTATAGGGATCCTTGAAAACGGGGAACTTCTAGCAATTGGAACCATGGAAGAGTTGAGGTCGAAGGTCAGGTACCCATATACAGTGAGGGTAAACGGTGGGATGGATTTAACATCAATCGCAGGAGTGGTCATCCAGGAAAATGGTGGATATCAGCAGATAATGACCAGCAAAGAGGAAGCTTATTCAATATCCAAGAGGCTGATACAAAATGGTGTAACATTTTCGATCAGCCCGGTATCGTTAAATGATATATTCTTCTTCTTTGCAAAGAGGCGGGTAGACGGTGAGAAGGAGTAAAGCTAGCCAACTTCTGGCATCGATATTGGTCAACGCCATATACGCTATGAAAAATTACCCCATAATGATGGTCAACGCTTTCGTGTCCCCCCTCGCGTTTCTTATAGTATTGACGCTAGTGAGCCGCGGCGCACTTTTTGGGGTCGCAGTAATAGGAGGACTGATAATGGCACTTACCTCGAGTGGTCTATCGCTACAAGGGGATCTAGTTCAT
>JAJZYL010000104.1 GCA_021798095.1 archaeon
TCGCGGACCAGTCCGGGGCGAACAGGCTCCTTAACGCGCTCACCGACGAAAACGTAGCGGAGCTGGAAAGGGCCTTCTCCGCGTACTACCCGCTGCACGGGAGCGCAGGGAGGGCCGTAAAGGGCGAGCTGATGGTCGATCTGGATGCAACGGGTTTTGTAGCAAACGGCAGGAAATACGAAGGGGCTTCAAAGGGGCACCGGGGCAACTGTGGGGGGAGCCATGGGGGGAGGGGGTACAGGGCCTCATTCGCCCACTCGAACGGGGAGATGACAGCGTGCGTGTTCGACAGCTGCGGCGCAACCGAATCGCACCATCTAGATGCACTACTGAAGATGGTCAGGCTGAGGATAGGGTCACCAAAGGTGAGGGGCATCGTGATAAGGGGTGGTGCTGCCTATGGCACCGCTACGATCGTGGACAAGCTGATCGACCTGGGGTTCCTGTTCCTGTTGAAGGGCAACCAGCCTTCCTCCGCTAGGAAGTCCGCACGGAGGATAAGGAGCTGGACCATGGTCGGCGACTACAGCTATGGCGAGCTGAGGGCCAGGGTGAACGGCTCCAGACACAGGGTCAGGGTGGTGGTCACAGGCGGGCCGGCCAGTGCTTTCACATCCTCACCACCCTACCCGACATACTCTACCCGGCGTACAGGCTGCTGAAGGTTTACAATGAGAGGGAGAGGATAGATGTGTTCTTCAAGACGGACAAATCTGCGCTGCATCTGAAGAACCTTAGGACCAAGAAGCTTGCTGGGATCAAGGCATTCTTATTCCTGACGTCCATGTTCCACAACGTCATCAAGTACTTCATGAAGGGAGCAGGGCTTGCAAGGAAGGCTGGACCAACGGCTGCTGGGGTGGGCGTCAAGGCGTTCGTGGAGAAACTGGCCTGTGCAAGGGGGTGGTTCGTCAGGAAGGGAGGGATCCTAGTCATGTACTTTACAGAAGAGGCGCCGGTGGTGAGGCAGTACCTGAAGTACGACCGTGGACCCAACCTCCTGAAGTGGATGTAACAGGTCATACATAGATGCAGTCGCCACTGGAGTTTGCTTGGTTAGCGGCGCCCATGTTGAAGTTAGGCCTATGCCAACGCGTGCAGGCATACGACGCCAATTTGACCAGCAATGATTAGAAGCAGGGCTGCCCAACCAGCATAAATCGTCAGCCCCGCATTGCGTACAGGCTTATGTTACACATCAGCTACGAAATTCTTTGCACAAAACTAAGGATACTGATCTGTAGTTTCTAGTCTAGCATTTATGTAATTTTCCTTGCCCGAGTAGGTGATAAGTTGATATGCACAATATCGCCTAGCTGTAGCAGTCATGAACAAGGATATCCAAGTTATAAGGGCGAAGAGGAAGACGATTTCACTTCATGTAAGGGAGGATGCGTCTGTAGTTCTATATGCTCCATATGAAGTGGCAGATAGGTATATCGAAGAATTTATTCAAAGACATAATGTTTGGATACAAAAGAAGAAGGGTTTGATGATAAAAAGGTTGACCGAGGAGCCGTATCACAGGTTCGAAGATGGTGAGAAGTTACTATATCTAGGCAATCTATATAGGCTAAATAGGAAGGATTTTAATTCGCCAGTTTGGAATGGCGACTCATTTAATGTCTTAAAGGGATCAGATATAGATGTTGCCTCTATCCTAATCGAATGGTATAGAGAGGCAGCACTTAAGGTGATTACACAAAGGGTAAAATTGTTCACGTCGATCAACGAGCTAAAATACCGTTGTGTGAAAATCTCTAGTGCTAATAGGAAATGGGGTTCATGCTCAGTGCAAGGGGACTTGAGGTTCTCCTGGAAACTGGTCATGGCCCCACTACCTGTTATAGATTATGTAGTGGCTCATGAGCTTGCGCATCTAAAGGTAAAAAACCACTCTAAGGCATTTTGGAAGCAGGTTGGACTATTACAACCGGGCTATGAAACAAATAGGGCATGGCTAAATGAAAACGGCCACATGTTAAAGCTTTAAGTTTCTAAAATATAAAAAAGGCCGGCACCTTTCAACTTCTACGATATATTGTAGAGTAGTGAAAAGCCAATAGGGTTATTTCCATACTAGAAATTATAATCCTGAAGCGTCAACCTTCACCCTTAGGCCTACAGTAAAATGTGAAAGAGCTTCTATGGACTTAGGGGCATCGCCAGCTGGCAGCAAAAACCACACCTCATCACCGAATCTATATATACTGCTAACTTCAACGTTCTTACCCGCAAGCAAATATAGAAGAAGAACAGTTATACCTGGGGTCTCCTCCATATCCCGATTGAGCTTTATCTTAAGAAGGGCCTGTCCTGTCCCTTTTTTGTTTTTATATAGGACTTCGTACTTGTCGCCTAAGTTTACCATCATGATTTCATTTCCTTCATAATTGAATGATCTTGATCCCTTTCTCTCATATCCATAATCCACCGAAATGGTGATCCTTGATAATGCGTCATAAGGATCTACGGCCTTCAGTTCTTGTGTTTTAATCCTGGTCAGCATTTTGACTATCGTATTAGTAGCAACCGGATACCCTGTTGTCCTTTCCAAGACAGGTTTTATCTTCTTGGCAAGCGCGGTATAATTGATCACGCCCCGAGCCAAACAGGTCCTGTAAGCAAAGTCCTGTTCTATCAGATGGCGGGCTATATCTATATGTTTCACAAATTATGTTAGTATCTCCTCCTTTAAATATTTTCTACTAAGTGAAAGTTATTTAAGATGTTTGTTTCCCAGCATTGAAAAATTTGCGAATGACTTAAATATGACAATGTCACAGGTGTGCATCAGGAAATTGAAGCTAAATCTGAATGTATCAAGATATTATGCTCCGGTCCTTATAGGGATGGGTGGTTTCGCCGATGGGTTTGCCCTGCTGATCGCCAGCGGCGCCCTTTTAACACTTGTCCCATATTTCCATCTTACAAGCAGCTATACAGGATTAATAGTGTCGGCGCCTTTTATAGGTTCTATTATAGGTGCCCTGGCATTTGGAAGGCTGGCCGATATAACTGGGAGACGCGTCATATTCCTGAACGTTTTGCTGTTCTTCGTGCTAGGGTCGCTTCTAAGCGCCATAGCGACAGTACCGTCCATACTATTGTTAAGCAGGTTTCTCGTCGGTATAGGAATAGGAGGTGATATTCCGGTAGGCGGGAGCCTGCTGGCCGAAATTTCCAACAGAGAGAACAGGGGCAGGCTCGTAGCTCTACAGTCTCTTCTTTGGGGAGTGGGGGGCGGTGCGGCTGCAATTGTTGCCCTGCTGTTCCTACCATTAGGTGCTGAATCCTGGAGATATATATTGGGAATGGGGGCTGTCCCCCCTATCGTAGTGTTGCTACTTAGGAGAGGGCTGCCAGAAAGTAAGATCTGGAGCGCTTCGAAAAAGGATGACCTAAAAGCCCAGCCAATTGATAAACAAAGGTTCGCCACAAAACTTTCGTTTGTTGCTATTGCGTTCTTCATTTGGACCTTTATTTTAGCCATATTCGCAAGCTATACCCCATCCTTCTTAGTCCATGCTGAAGGACTATCAAAGGCATGGGCTCTGCTGATCAGTGGCTTGCAATGGATGGGATTCGTCGGCGGCACCGCGTTAACTTTCAAATATGTTGACAGGATAGGGCGCAGGGTTATGATCATCTCTTCCTCGATAATAGTTGGTGTATTTTTGATGGTAGGTTATTTATTGGCCAGATCAAGTATAGCGCTTTTCGTATCAGATATTTCAATAATATGGGTACTTGGTGGAGTAGGTTATACTATTAGTTCCATTTATTCAAATGAATTATTTCCAACACTCTTTCGAAGTACTTCTAGCGGAATAGGTTTTGCATCCGGTAGACTCGGTGGATACCTTAGCACTCTAATATTCCCAACCCTCCTCATTTCATTTGGCATCTCTCCATTATTCTTGATGCTGGCCCCCCTACCCATGGCTGTAGGGTTGGCCGGGGTGTCTATGGCACCAAGAAGTGAACGAAAGAACTTGGATGAGCTTGAAAGTGAGGTGATAGCGGCCCATAGCGGTTCGCCGCGAGGAAAATAAGATTAATGCATAGTTGAAATTATTGACCGGCTTGCCATGTGAACCATAGGGTCGCGTTATCAGGAATATCTTCTATCCTTCATGTAGCTATACGGTACAGAGGGATTTCAAAGCAAGTACAATTATATTGCGACGTGCGTTAGTTAATAAGAATGGGCATGTCTGAATTTACGCCTGCGGAAATACCAACAGCGGGGCATGAGCTAGATGCTAGCAGTGTGTCAATAAAACAGCATACAAGTTCTCATGTTGCTGATAAATCCACAAGGGAATAGCTACATGGGAAGCTCGCAGCCTTAGCGCGAGAGAATGTCACTTTTTCAGGGCCCTCTAATCTATTAACTTCAATTCTCTTAACTTTCCGAGCACTTCCTTGGCATGACCCTCTGGAGACACACTCGGAAACACGTAAGCTATTTTCCCATCGCCGTCTATTATGAAAGTTGTCCGCTTAGTAAAGAGCAATCCCCCTACTCCATATGTGTTTATGATTGATTTATCC
>JAJZYL010000105.1 GCA_021798095.1 archaeon
TACATCGCCCAAGCCTATAACGAATCGCTGGCCGAATAGGCAGGACTTTCTTATAAGATTTATTACCAGTGCTGGTAAGAACCCGTATAAGAAACTACATTACTAGAATAATGAACAAATGGTGTTAAAAAATTTGTCCCTTTATACATAAGGCGTGAACCGTGCTTATGCACGGCCGCGTGCATAAATCATCTACGGTTTTTTGTCCCACACTCTTCACCAGATTCAGGATTTAGCACACCTGTATGCCATTTGGTTGGGCTTACGTATTTTCTCTCAGGTACGAACGGTGTTATGCCATCGCACACCCTGATTTCACTGGAATCAAAGGTCGGTTATTGCATTTAGATGCTTAATGCCTCAGTAACCCTCGGAGCCTCCCTGATGATATCTCCCTTGTTGATCGCGCTGCATTTCTGGCCATGTAAAATCCTATGCATATGCTCCTCCCTGCACTAACGATATACACCATTATGTGTTTGATCTTCGCCGTATCGAAGATAGGCCGGATGGACCTGTCAAGCCGGCCGAGATTCAGGCACGCTGAAGGGACAGGGATATTCAAACGTTGGAAAAGAATGACGAATCCTTAAACGACATGCCCTTTCTAATGAAATAATGCTTCGGAATGCTGGGAGCCACAGGTTCAGGGCCCGGACACGCTGGCCTGAACAGAAGGAGCGGGCGTAGGGCCGGACGTCAAACCCGCACCGCCCCCCTTGCCAGGGCCCAGGCTACGAAGAAGATCGCGGTGGCCACGATTTCAAGATAGGCGCCTATCCCCAGGGACAGGACCGAGCCTGCGGGTACGTACCCGCTTGCCGCCGTGGCCGCCACGGACGACGCGAGCCTTGTTAAAAAGACGAGAGCCGCAAGGAAGGCCGCGACCCCAAGGGCGCCGGCGACCAGGCCTAGCCTCCTCCTGAGGACGAAGACTAGCCCGACTATGATCATGATTGGCCAGAGGAGGACTAGGATCTCCCGTGATATTAAGGTGGTGAAGTAGCCTGTCACGCCAAAGGAAGCGGTGATCGTGAGCAGGAGGACGACCAGGGCGCCGGACGAGGTCGCATAGCTGTAATTAAGGATCAGTTGGGGCTGGGAAAGTGGGTTGATCGCGTAGAAATCGTAAAGGGATACGCTCTTCGCAGGTGCGGCCGAAGCGGCGGGGGGCGTTACCACGAACCAGGGGGTGAAGCCGGAGACAACTATGATTAGCAGCGCGGCGGTCCCGAGGATGACGACGATAGTCTTGGATGCCATTTCCTAACGCCCGATCCCATGAGGTCCGCCATTTTCCATGATCTCATCGTTAGCGATGGGCCGCTGGAAATCGCCCCACGGCTTGATTCCCGTGATGCAGAACATGTTTTTATTATCATTATTAGTTTCTTATAAAACTTGTTACCAGTACTGGTAATAACTATTAAATAATTATCTAGATCATAAAAAAGCCATGATATCCATAGAACCATTATTATCACGTACGAATTTGCAAAAAGAATCGAACAAATCTGCGCATATATATTGCACGCTTGGCGCGGTTTTGAAGCTTGCCGCAAAGCATCCTGTTGGGCCATATGAATAGTTTCATCTCAAAACTAAGTAAAACCCTCATTGCAACGGCAATAATAGCAACTGCAGTTCTCACCTCTGTGCCAGCGCTCTCTGCCTTTGCTGCCACGCAAACCCCAAATAACTACATCTGCACCTTCAAAAAGGATGCCAGCTATATTTACTGGACGCCAATTATACTTCTGAATTCACCATACGGCGGCAGTCCTTCAGCATCCACCGCACAAGGCTACACAGGAGAATATTCAATAGGGGGCGTAACCTCTTCTACTACGCAACAGGTAGGTTGGCAAATGAGTCTAAGCAATGGAGAAGCCGCTGGCCTCTTTGAATTAGCAAATTGGACTTATTACACCTCGATCTACGGAGCTTGTCCGAATTATGTGCCTATGAAACCCATTTCCTCCGAGCAGTATTATACATTGTATCTATTACCTTCAGGCAGCCAAAGCGATAATGACAAGATAGGGTATTTTGTATACAATGGTTACAGTTCCATCCAGTTCAATAATGATTACAGCACCTTATCTTATCAAGTTATCACTACAAATGGCCCTGGCACTTCCGAAACTGTGCTCTCAACGTCAACGACCGCTCTTTTATTTTCGGTAACTTTCCCGAGCGCGAGCAACTATGTCGGATCTGGAAACCTTGATATCTCGGTTTCATATTATCAATCAGGAACCGCAAGTTTTACGTATAACTTCCCAGGATCATTCGGTACTTGGAACGTAGACTCGTTCAATGGGCAGACCGGTTCAAATACACAGGGGGCACTTGGGTTTGAATTTGTATAGGCCGACCGGAGCAACGGGCAGCCCCAATTACGGAGGATTTATAGCCAATTTAATACAGATTAGTGATGGTAGAACATGAACAAGGACCTGCTCATTGTCTTTTTTGTACTTCTCCTTTCTGTTAGCTTGGGAGTGAACGTTTACTTTGCATCCAAGTTGCCGCCCCCAACGAGGCCGGTCACCGGTACCCTGTATGCAAGCATTGTGTCACCTAAATATCCGCTTATACTTGGCCCGGGGACCCAGTTGGGGCAAGGGATGAGCTTTGCTATTGAAGAAAATCTTAACGGGACAGCATTGGTAACCTGTAGCTTAACGGCAAATGCCCCCGTTAACTTTTATATAAAGAACGGAAACACATATGTATTTTCCGAGCTGAACATAACTAACCTGCTCGTAAACGTCACTGTTCCCAAAGGTGATTGGGCCTTTATGATTTCGGAGGATGGAGTTATTTCAAATGTAACTTCTGCCTGGATATTCATCAACTACATATATTTTGCATCGATAAACAAGCCCCAGTGATGACGGATCGGGGGTTCCCCTTATTGTGACGTTTAAGCCATTAACGGAAGCTGGGCATAAGGCCCTGGGAAGAGGATTGAACGTTAAGCGAGCCATACCCGTCAGCATCTCTCCCTTTCGCGCCCATACCTCCCCAATTGGCGGGCATCTCCCGTGATCAGGTTGCTCGTACGTAGCGGGCATGTGGCGGCTGGATTATTTCACATCAAGCGTCATTTGCCCTTATGAACTTGGGGTTGCGCTGAGCTAGGTTTATGGCCCTTTTGTACCCGACGAGCCCTATTACAACCACAACTATGACTACAAAGAAGAAGCCTATGCCCAGGTCATGCAGGTTGTGGACGTATATCGGCGTCACTATGGCGACGTTGAGCAGCCACGGGGCATAAAGTATTGCGGCCCCCCCGACGATGAATGCCAGCCCACCGTACTCAAGCACATACGTGCTTATGGTCTTGCCAACGAACGCGATTCCGCTCATGTTCAGCCTCTTGTTTGAACTGAGCCACTTGCCAAACGCCGAGCCGAACAGTATCTGCATGGTCATCGTGCCAAGGCCGAAGAGCAGCCCGGGAAGGAAGCCAAACCACGGGGAGGGCATCGACGGCGCAAGCACCGTATATATGATGAGGGCGAACGCGCCGAACCCGAAGCCGGCTATGAACCCGTGGACCAGCGCAAGCTTCACCGGCACTGGCTTCGTATCCATTTCATTATTTGAAACATTGGCCGGGTTTATCCTGTGCTCAAGCTCCTGTTTCTGAACATCGCTGTGCTTTTTATGGATCCCGAAGATCACTCCAAGCCTTTCCTCAAGGTAGTGCCAGTGAAGGTACTTCCCCTTCTTCGCGATGTATATCCCGGCAAGGGCCATTGCGAGCCCGACTATGATATATGTAATGCCAAATGCTGCTGCGGTCAGAAATATGCCTGCGAGGGCAAAGTAGCTCAGTTCGGAGAGTATAGCCCTCTGCGCCGTAAAGCCGCTGGAAAATACCATGCCAGTCTTCGCCCCGCCCTTTGTGCTGAAGGATCCAACGGAGTATGAAAACGTTATCGGCCACGTATGCTCATCAGGGGTTATGCCGTGGACTATCCCCAGCAGGTAGGAGATTATCAGGGCGGTCAGGAGGCCCACGTTTTCAGGGTTCCATAGGTTCAGGTAGGTCATTTTATATCGCTTCCACGATCTGGCGGCCGTGAGGGCAGAGAGCAGGGTTCCCAATCCTCTTTAAAACCAGCAGGGCGGTCCTTTCATCTATCAGGTAATCGAAGTTGCTTACCATTTTGCACGCGCTATCAGCATCATCACCGCACTGGACCAGGAACGTTTCAAGCGCACGGTGGTCCATCATTATCCTCCTGTAAACGGTCCTGCCCGCTTCGCTGAGGACCACCATCCCCCTGTTCCTCTGTATGAGCCCCTTGCCCTCCAGCCTGTCGAGCAGCTCCTCCACCGTGGGGGGCCTGATCTTCATTGACTCGGCGAGAGTTGAAACCCTCACTGGAAAGCCATTTTGAAAGCCGTTCCATATGCTCACTATGCAGTCCCTTTCCTTTTTGGTTATATTAGCATCAGCCGACATATGTTAGCATCATACTAATACCCTTTATAAGCTTATCCTAAAAAATATTCCCACAT
>JAJZYL010000106.1 GCA_021798095.1 archaeon
CTATTTCCTTCCTTATGAATACATCAGCTTATTGGCGATCACGGTTGTAGCAATCATAATCATTTCGTATCTTTACCACAGGACGTCCTTTGGATACAAGCTGAAGGTCATGAGCTCCAGCTTCCAGGCTGCAGATTATGCTGGCATAAACAAGGAAAGGCAGTTCATCATGATAGGTGCAATATCGGGTGGCCTTGCAGGGCTGGCCGGAGCGTTGCAGATCCTGGCAATAGACCACCTGCTTGCGTCCACCTTTGATGGCATCTTCTTCGGTTACCTGGGCATATTCGTGGCGTGGCTGGCGGCTACCAACCCTGTCTACATCATATTCGCAGGCCTGCTGATGGGCACCCTGATCAACGGGGGATATTTTATGCAGGCCATTAGCGGCGTATCCGTTGAGTTCGTCTACTATTTCGAAGGCGTCGTGTTCATCAGCATCATAGTCTTTCAACTGATAAAGCCAAAATTAAGGAGGCTGTTGAAAATTGATTAGCAGCTATACATTACTGGATTTTATAATAGCCGTCATAGGGGTCGGCATAAGTTATACCACGATCTACCTGGCGGCTTCGCTCGGTGAAATCTTTTCTGAAAAGGGTGGTGTAATGAACTTGGCCCTGGAGGGCATAATGGCTATGGGGGCCTTTGTAGCCTACGGTATAGCATTCAACACTGGAAACGTGTACCTCGGGGTAGTGGCCGGCATAGTTACCGGCATGATGATGGGGCTGCTCTTCGGCTTCCTCGCCATCACGATTAGGATAAATCAGGTCCTTGCAGGCCTATCGGTGTGGTTGGTCGGCTACGGCATATCATATTTCCTTTATGAACTAACATATAACAGGTCCTTAATCCTGTTACATGCACCAACCCTGCCCGATGTACCAATCCCCTACCTCGTTTCCATCCCTTACATAGGTCAGGCCCTTTTCAACCACACCATTATTGATTACATAGTATACCTGATAGTACCGTTACTGTGGTACATCATGTTCAAGACTAAGTGGGGGCTGAAGATCATAGCGGTTGGGGAAAACCCAAGGGCGGCGGACTCAGTCGGCATTGGGGTAAATAAAGTAAGGTATGCCGTGGTGCTCTTCGGGAGCGCAATGGCTGGGCTTGCCGGGGCCATTATATCTCTAGAAGTTGGGCTTTTCATTATCGGAATCACTGGTGGAAGGGGATTTATAGCCGTGGGGATAGCAGTATTCAGTGGGTTCAATCCGCTCTATGGCCTGCTGGCCAGCCTGCTGTTCGGTGTAGTAAGCGCCGTAGGCCCCAGCCTCGCGATAATCGGAATAAGGATCCCCTATGAGTTCCTGGATATGTTGCCTTTCATACTTCTAATAGTCGCGGCGATGATCATAGCACGCAGGCTTTTGACCCCCTCGGCCCTCTCCATGCCATATCAGAGGGAGTGACATTGAGATTCACAAGAGCCCGCCTAACGATAATAGTGATCATAATTGCGGCTATAATCATATTTTCAACCGTCGCGTATGAGCATCAAGGCGCGAGTTCCGAAATATATGGGAAGACGTACATATATCAGATCGACAGATATTATATCTTCAACAGCATTACCATAAACTTTACAGAGTTCCAGACGCTCAAGTTTGGCATGCCCACAAAGGGGGGCCTGCTCCCAATAAACGTCACGGAGGTGGAACAGCAGTACACGGCCCTCATCAACATGACCAATGGCAAAATAGTGAACGTATTCTATGACGGAAATGCCAGCCAGATGCTGACCAGCGGACAGGGTACCCTGGAGAACCTGTACATCGCACCAGGGAAATTTCCTTCAATAGGCCAGAGCGTTACGCTGTTGAACTATACCATGTATGCACTGGGATATACATACATAAGTTTACCTTCAAGTAACAGGGAAAAGGTGCTGGTCTTACAGTACACCAATTCTTCCTCATCAAATGGCACTTCATATTATTACAGGACAGTCTTTTACTATTCAAAATCGACCGGCGTCCTGGTCAGGTCCTCATTTCTAACCAGGACCACGGGTATAACTGGAAACTATTACAACAACCAGACGTCAACGCTGTACAGGGTGTACTGAAAGGCGACTTGAAAGGCCCGGCCCCTTGTGATTCGGTTAAAGGAAAATGAAGGATTATATGAAGGGGAATCGATTAAACTGACGCCATTTCCGCTCAGCTGTAAACATCCATTCCGTGATATCGCTCTGCCTGCTAGATAGGCTTACCAAGCGGTTCCGATACAGCTCTCTATTTCGACCGGTATCTTTCGCAGATCTATGTTCGTAGCGTCGGCTATCGCATTGACTATGGCTGGGGTTATCGAAACCAGAGGGAGTTCACCGGCCCCCTTTACGCCCATCGGGCCTAGCGGTTCATAACCTCTTATGGGCTCAACGAGGATCCTTGGCGAATCCATGACGGTAGGCAGCATATAGGTGGTGAAGTTCGTAGCCCTGACGCGTCCATTCAAGAATTTCAAGTTCTCATACACCGCATACCCCATGGACATGATGGCCCCTCCCTCCATTTGAGAATTGAATGAGACCCCGTTTATTATGTTCCCGGCCTCAGGGTAAATTTCCAGGTCAGTGACCTTTATCTCCCCGGTCAGCGTATTGACCTCCACCCTCGCCACGGTCGTTATGAACGAATATATCATATCGCCCTTCTTGTATACCCCTCCCTCAACCTTCGGCAGGGAGTAATGCCCCTCCGCTTCTATGCTTTCATTTCTAGTAAGGTCGAGTAGCTCTAGACCCGTCCTCTCCCCGAATCTGCTTCCGGCCTTCTCCTTGATGTTTTTTACTGCGTTCAGCGTAGCGTTCCCAATTATGAAGGTCACCCTTGACGCGTTGGATGTCCCGGATGAGGGGAAGGTGGAATCATAGTTATCCACCTCGATGTGATCTACTGGTATGCCCAGCGCGCTTGAAGCTATCTGTGAGATCGACTCCCTTATTCCGGTCCCCATATCTGGTGAGGTGAAGTATACGCCGGCCTTGCCGTGGCCAATGACGATCCTAACAGCGGCGCTATCGCCACCCTGCCCGTAGCTGGTGCTCTTCATCCCGGAAGCTGTGCCTATTCCGACCCGCACAAAGGGCGGTCCGGCGGTTTTATTCCTTACGGACCATAGATTTCCCATCCGGGCAGCTTCCATCGTTTCGGTGGCCTTTACGGTGGAAATTGGCACTAGTCCGGTGCCGTTCTCCATTCCCGGTTTCAGCGCGTTACGTAACCTGAACTCCAGCGGGTCCCACCCCCTCTCTTTCGAAACCACGTCCAGATGCCTTTCTAGGGCAAAGTTGACTTCGGAGGCCCCGTACCCCCTCATGCCACCCGATGGCGGATAGTTGGTGTGAACAAGCATCCCTTCAAATCTAACGTTCGGTATAAAGTATGGTCCCGCCGCGTGTGCCCCGGCCACCTCTATAACCCCTGGTCCATGCGAAATATATGCCCCAGTATCAGCTATGGCTAGAAAATCTAGGCCGGTTATTCCCATGTCGTCCTTCACCTTCAGCTTGATATCGAATTTAAAGGCGTGCCTTCGCGTGGTCGAAGCGTTTGAATCTTCCCTTGATAACTGGAGCTTTACCGGCATGCCGGTTTTCATTGAGAGGATCCCAGCAATTATCTGCGTATGTATCTCCTCCTTCCCTCCGAAGGCGCCTCCAGGATCCGGATAGGTTAAATGTATGTTGCTTGGTGGTAAGTTCAGGCTTCTTGAAATCTGCGCTATATCGTGCTCCGGGCTCTGTGTGGTCGTAATGATGTTCAATATATCGTTTTCAAACCACGCTGTGGATGTCTCCAGTTCTATATACATCGGCTTCACCGCGCCTATTAGATAGGACCCCTCAAATTCCGTGCCGCCGGCCGCATCATAGCTTCCCTTTTCATACGAAAAGCGATTTACGATGTTCCCGTTCGCCCTCAGCCTGATTTTATCCTTCAGGGCCTCTTCTATGCTGCCGACTGCTGGTAGCGGCTCGACCTCCACTAGTATGCTCTTCAGCGCGTCTGCCAGGGCATCTTCGCTGTCAGCTGCAACCGCCGCAATGCTATCCCCTTCATACATTATGGAATCCTCACACAGGACGGGCTGTTCGGCAGCAAAATAACCGAATCTGTTTACCCCGGGCACGTCCTGGTGCGTTATGACGGCCCTGACGCCTTTAATCGCTCGTGCGCCCTCCACATTAAGGCTGCGTATCCTTCCGTGGGGTACCCTTGCCCTCAGTATGCCACCAAGGAGCGCCCCCTCCACTTTATAGTCGCCTGCGTACCTGTAGGTTCCAGCAACCTTTCGCAACGTATTAGAATAGTTGCTGGGAATAAATTCAATTAACCGACGTTCAGAGTTCATCATCATTGAGTTGTCAAAAGCCAATAAAAGGGTTAGCCCTATATTTTATTGGGGAAATGCTATATCCTCTTACGTTAAA